>DAOSXI010000007.1:0-12719 GCA_035380385.1 Minisyncoccota bacterium | reverse complement strand
GTGACCCTACCGGGAATCGAACCCGGATTACCGGCTTGAAAAGCCGATGTCCTAACCGTTAGACGATAGGGCCAATATTTAATTTTCAAAACAAAACATTACTTAAACCTAATTACCTTTCGGCTTTTCAAAAAAGCCAATGTCCGCTATTTTCTAACTTGGTTAGACGCTTGTCCGAATATGAAGCGTAGGTTTACTGAAGCTTCATGGGCGGGATAGGGCCAATATTTAATTTTAAATTTGGAATCAGGGTTCGATTCCGGTTCATCGGTCACAGATATTTTTCTGCTGAAAAATTCCGCGACCCCGCCTCGCGCCGTCGCGCTCCGGCCTTGCAGTTTGGGTCCCTTTCCCAAACTTCACCCGTTTACCGGCTTGAAAAGCCGATGTCCTAACCGTTAGACGATAGGGCCAATATTTAATTTTCAAAACAAAACATTACTTAAACCTAATTACCTTTCGGCTTTTCAAAAAAGCCAATGTCCGCTATTTTCTAACTTAGTTAGACGCTTGTCCGAATATGAAGCCTAGGTTTACTGAAACTTCATGGGCGGGATAGGGCTAATATTTAATTTTAAAAACAAGACTAGTATATCATTTTAAGCATAAAAATCAATACCTAAAACTCAAATGCCACCCAATTCGGGTGGTATTTGAGTTTTAAAAATTTTTAGGCGCCAATTGTTTTGACTATTAAATTCATTATCCCAAAAACCGAAACCATTATAAACATTCCAATTAATCCCCAAACCATATGATTTTTACTCTCTTTTCTGATTGTCTCATCTGTTGGATTAAGAAAAAATCTTACAATTCCAAACAGAAATAAGATCGTTCCGAGAGAAAAAAGAAAATAAATGATTGGGTTAATAACAACTTTATTAATTGTGTTAATAAAGGACTCTACACTTGCTTCAGCTTTAGGAATAATATCAAAATTCATAAGACTATGTGACTATAACGGAACGTAAGGGATTATTGAGTCATCAGCGGTAGTATCAATGTTAAAAGAGTTATTAATTAATTTTATAATTCCCCAAAAAGAAACTATAACAAAAACTCCAATTAGGGCTCTTATAATACCACTTTTAGCTGCCTCCTTTTTCTTCTCATCAGTAGTCATTGTGTATTGAATAACAGTCCAGATGAATATAACCACCATAACTGTTATCAATATAGGAACAGCAACGCTTAAAATCCCTTGTAATTGACCAATAATAGTCTGAAATGTTGCGGCAGCAAAAGAAACATTAGGCAAAAGTGCTGCTAGCGATCCCAGAAAAATAACTTTTTTCATAAAATATTTATGATTAAATTAAAATAATAATTATTATAATTAATCTTTTCTCCAACAGACCAAGTTGTAAAGAATAGACTAACCTTTATATTATACCATATTCAAAGAAAAAATAATCAATTATTCGATATCAGGAATTTGCGGAATAACGGGCTGTTTGCCCTCAAGATCAAAAGTTTCTGTGAATATCTTTATAATACCCCAAAATGAAACCATAACAAACAAAGCGATCAAACCCTTCATCATGTATCCTTTGTATTTTTCTTTTTCTTTTTCGTTAGAAGGGGCTAAATAAAATCTAACAACTCCGTAGATAAAGAATACCACCCCAACTGAAATCAGAAGTGGTAAAATTGTATCTTTTAAAAGAGTAGTGGCCCACTCTAATATTCCACCAATTGTAGACATATCGGCCCCGAAAACTACAACGGGAGAAAACAGTGAGAAAAACAAAGCAATCTTTTTTATTTTATTTTTCATATAAAATTTAAATAATAATTAATAATAATTAAACACCTTCTCTTATCTGCTCAACGGTTCCTCCAATAGCCTTAGCTATCACAAACGCTCCCAAAATAACAGCTGCCCCTATGAGAGTGTAGAGCATAGAATCTTTGGCTTTTTTTAGTTTTTCTGGGTTCCCTTGGGCTGCGACAAAACTAAAACCAACGAAGATAATCGCAAAAGCTATTATCGGGACTCCAATTTTAACAACAAATTCTAGAGCTGTTTTAATGAGAGTAGGAATGCTGTCAACCTTATCCCCTATCGGATTTTCAATCTTTGTTTCTATCTTAATTCCACTAGTATCTATCTCTGCATTTTCGCCTTGTGCCAAACTATTGTTAGAAAGAGAAACAAAAAACGAAAAAACTAAAACTAAAATAAAACTATATTTCATTAAGTTTAAAATTATATTATTTTTATTTTTTCTTATTATGTTTATCATATAAATAAATTAAAATTATAAATTATAAAAACCACGGGCCGTGATAACCCAAAGTGAGTAAAATTGTTTTAACAATCACCCAAGAAGCCAAAACCAAGCCAAAACCTTTTAGAGAATTAAATATTATCTTTTTAGCCCTTGTTTTATTATCTGGCTTTGCCCCAGCTGATAAATATAAAACCCCCGCAAATATAAATATTACCGCAAATAATGGTGTCGCTAATTGAAGGGTAATGAAATCTATCAATTTATTAATCATAGCCATTAGGGAATCAAAACCACAAGGATTTAAGTAGTCCCCCGTTACAGCATCTATTGGCCCCTCGTTACATTTTGGCAACAACCCCTTGTGGTCTGACGGATAATAATCAACTGCGTAAATAGAAAGAGGAACAGTAACCATTGATAAAGCGAATATTATTGAAAGGATAGTTCTTTTTTTCATAAAAATTAATTAACTAATAAATCTATCTGACTGTTAGCCTTATTAATTGCTCCTTTTGAAGATAAAGCATTGGAAGAAATATTTTCTATTAAATCTCTAAATATGACTTCTGTCTTCTTTTCGTTTGGATCAAGCCAAGATCTTGAAATAATAGCTGAGTTAAAGAATGTCTCTAAATAAGCATTATCTTTGGGCTTTTCTGATAGTAAACTTCTTAACACTGGTGGTAAAGACGAAACCACGCTAATTGTCTTGGATGGTTCAGCTTGAGCCATGCGACCAGCAACCCCTAGGGCGCTAGGTAAATTAGCTGATTTCTTATTAACGACTAAAGCATATATTTCTGCATAAGTTCTCTTGAAATTAGTATCTTTCATTTGAGGTAATTCAACTACATTAAAACTTAAATTAGGGTTTAGCGATTGGATTTTAAATAATTCACTAGCTCGGCCAATATAAAAAGCTAATTTATCATTAGAAAACATGTCTAAGGAACTAGGTAAAGCTCTATTCCATGAATAATAAGGACTAGACATGTTGGAGAAGATCATATAAAAATCGAGCGTTGCGTCAATTGGCGAAACCGAGTAACCAAGGGGATTTTCTTCTATTATAGATGAGTAGATTACATCTTTGTCATCAACTTCTTTTTTAATTAAATTATTACCGTTTTGAATTAATAATGTTGCGAGGATATCTTTTGCATGATTCACATTATTATAAGAACCAAGGGCTATCATTGATTGACTAATTACACCACTCCCATCCTTTTTAGTTAATTTATTGCTTAAATCAAACAATTCATCCCAGGTCTTAGGAGGATTTACTATAGAATTGTTAGATAAAATATCGTTATTATAATAAAGAACTAGTGGGTCAGATAATATGGGAAAACCAAAAACACCTTGTTCGTCAAGATAAATCTCAGCCCCGTCTATGTATGAAGTTTTAAAATTTTTCTCTGGATAACTAACATATGGTATTTTATAAACAAATGATTCGTTTTCTTTAATCATATCAGTGCTAATAACATATATATCTGGACCTGTTCCTTTGGCAAAAGCTTCTATTAATTCATTTTGGTAAGTGTCTGTGTTTTTCTGTTGGTAGTTAATTCTTAGCTCATCAAAATCTGAAGCGATCAGATCACGAGCCTCAGTAAAATAAGAACTGGGCAGAGTCCCCCAAATAGTAATTGTGCCACTTAAATCTGTATCTACTTTTTCTTTTGACCCAAAATCTATCAGCCCCGAAAAAATAAGAACCGCAAAGACGAAACCGCCGATAAATATTCCTAATAAAATTGTTTGAAAGTTTGTCATTATTTATAATTTAAATATCATTCCAAAATGAAACATATCGGCAGGGGCTTTTTTATCAAATATAAACCCTCTCTTCTCAAATAATTCTTGAGCTGATTTTTCGGTTAAGATAAAGTCAGAAGATGTCCCCATACCTGAAAAATTATTAGTGTGGTCTATTAGAAGAACCTTACCAGTTCTTTTTAATATTCTCTTAGCTTCATCAACCATCCCAACTTTATCTTCTGCTTGGAATAAGACATTAGCCATTATAACAGCATCCATACTTCCATCAGCTAGCATTGTCCCCTCCTTAGCTTCTGCGTCTGCCCAGACAAATTCAACATTAGAAACATTTAATCTTTTTAATTCATCCTCTAGTTTCCTAATTAATTCTTTTTGAATTTCAATAGCAAAAACTTTACCAGTCGGGCCAACTCTGGTGCTCAATACTCTAGTATAAAAACCCATACCGGCTCCAAACTCTGCGGCCTTCATACCTTCTTTTAAATCTAATAGGGCTATACTTTTCTCAATTGTTGGTTGCATATTTACTATTTAATTATAACAAATTAATAAGATTAGAGAAATGTTATTGAAGCAATATTATCCCCTGCCCTTAATTTCATAATTGTAACACCTTGAGTCTGCCTACCAGAAGTAGGAATAGAATCTAAGCTAACCCTAATAACTTGCCCTTTTTGAGAAACAGCAATTATCTCACTCTCGTCTTTGACTATTTTCCCAACTATTAAATGACCTGTTTTAGTTGTAACTTTAGCTGTTTTTATCCCTGAGCCTCCTCTTTTTTGGGTTTTATATTCCTTAATGTTAGTTTTTTTACCAAGACCGTTTGACCCTAGAGTTAAAATAGAGGAATCTTTTTCTCCTTTAACAATTTTATCAACCCCAACAACAAAATCTCCTTTGGCTAATTTAATTGCCCTAACTCCTCCGGCACTTCGTCCCATCTGCCTAACATCACTTTCTTTAAACCTAATTGATTGACCAAGCGAAGTTATTAGCATAATATCATCTCCTTTATTGGTAACTAAGACAGATTGTAGCTCATCATCTTTGTCTAATTTTATAGCAATTAAACCACTTCTTCTAACATCACTAAAACTAGAAGCAGCTACTTTTTTAGCAACTCCTTTTTGAGTCACTAAGGTTAAACTCTCTGCATCTTTCTTCGTTTCTTTATCTACGGGTAAAATAGAAGTGACCTTCTCTCCATCTCCCAATGACAAAAAGTTCATAATTGATTTTCCTTTTGTAGCTCTTTTGCCCTCTGGGATATCATACATCTTTATTTGGTAGGCTTTACCATGATTGGTAAAGAAAAGTAAATCACTGTGAGTATTGGCCGTAATTAAAGTGGTCACAAAATCTTCTTCTTTCGGTTCTATATCAATAACCCCAACCCCACCTCTTCTTTGGGTTCTATATTCAGAAGGATCTGTTCTCTTTACATATCCACCCTTAGTGAAAACTAGGACCGATTCCTTCTCGGGAATTAAATCTTCATCATTAATGGCCTTAACTCCCCCTTTAACTATTTTAGTTCTTCTTGTGTCCTCGTATTTTTCTTTTATGGCAATCAATTCTTGACTAATAATCTTCATCATCTTTTTAGGGCTAGCAAGTAAAGATTCTAATTCCTTGATTAAGGCTTGTTTTTCGGCTAACTCCAATTCAACATTCTTTCTTTCTAGACCAGCCAATTTTTGAAGCTTCATTTCTAGTATTGCTGTGGCCTGAAGATCTGAAAACTTAAATTCTTTCATTAATTTTTCTTTAGCTACAGCTGTGTCCTTAGAGGCTCTGATCAAACTAATAACCTTATCTATGTGATCAAGCGCTTTCTTTAATCCAATTAAAATGTGCTCTCTATCTTTAGCTTTCTTTAAATCAAATTCTGTTCTTCGGCGAACAACAACTTCCCGATGAGAAATGAATTCTGACAATAGACTCTTTAAAGATAATGTCTTAGGCACCCCATCAACTAAAGCCACAATATTAAAGTTAAAAGATTGTTCTAATTGGGTGTGCTTATATATATAATTTAAAACTTTCTGTGGGATAACTCCATTTTTAAGATCAATAGCTATTCTAATGTCTTTGGTTGACTCATCTCTTAAACCTTTAATCTCCGTTATCCTTTTTTCTTGAATTAGTGTAGCAATTGATTCTATTAGAGAAGCTTTATTAACACGATAAGGGATTGAAGTAATTATTATTTGAAAGACTCCATTTTTCTGCTCAACAATTTCCGCTTCTCCACGAGTCACTACTCCGCCACGACCGGTAGAATAAGCATGAACTAAATCAGATTGACCATAAACAATTCCCCCCATCGGAAAGTCTGGCCCCTTAATGAATTGCATTAAATCTTCAGTGGAAGCATCTTTATTATCAATTAGATGAATTGTTGCATCTATAACTTCTCCTAAGTTATGAGGTGGAATATTAGTAGCCATTCCAACAGCAATACCAAGCGTCCCATTTAAGAGCAAACTAGGAACAGCCGTTGGTAAAACTCTCGGTTCTTTACGGGTCTGATCATAGTTTGGAGAAAAATCAACAGTATCTTTTTCTAAATCTAAAAGTAGAAGAGAAGAAATTTTGGACATTTTTGCTTCAGTGTAACGCATGGCCGCAGCTCCGTCCCCATCTATTGAACCAAAGTTACCCTGTCCGTGAACTAATGGATATCTATATGAAAAATCCTGAGCCATATTAACCATAGAATCATAAACAGCCACATCTCCATGAGGATGATATTTTCCTAAAACATCTCCGACAACCGCCGCGCTCTTTCTAAATCTACCTTGATGAGATAAACCCATCTCGTTCATAGCAAATAATATACGACGATGAACTGGTTTAAGTCCGTCTCTAACATCTGGTAAGGCTCGGTCTGTGATGACAGACATTGCATAGTCAATGAAAGATTCTTTCATTTCTGTGCTAATCTCAACTGGTATAATTTTATCTCTTGTTATTTCTTCTTCTTTTTTTGTCATATGATTAATCTTCTATTGGGTCTAATTCTATAATTTCTTTTTCTGCTTCTTTTTCAACACCCTCTTTTATGTTTTTAACAGTCTTTCCTAAATCTCCCAAACTAGCTGACAAGTCTTGATATTTATCTTTTATGCTCTCTCCAAACATAGAAAATGGCTTTAGTGTTTCCTCTACCCCTACAACCTTTTCATCTTTTTCTCTCTTGGGATTTGTAATTCCAACAACCCAGATTAACCCAACCAAAGACATTGAAACTATCATAGAGACGGTCAACATCATTTTTCTAGTCTCTTCCTTTTTTGAACGAATTCTTCTTATAAAAGATATGATTTTATCCATATTAATTTAAATTAACTTGATAAAACAATCACTTCCCCTTGGCGACCTATTAAATCTTTTTGCTTAAGGGTTAGCTTGTCTAGACTCTCAACTTTTTCTTGTCCAGACTCTTTCAGAAATGTTTTTAATGCCTTGTCGTCATAATCCATCGGAATAATAATTTTAGGTTCTATTCCAGTAGCTAGTTTGTAGGCCTCAGCCGGATCTATTAAATCTCCACCTCCAATTGGTAAAAATAAAATATCTGGCGTATCTATTTGTTCTAAAATACTAGGTTCCAATTTTTGTCCAGATAATGTTCCCAAAAAACAAATGGAGATATTATCTATGGCTAAATTATAAATCGTATTGATAAACTTCTGCCCACCAATAACAACATCTGTTTGAACTCCATTTATAATGATATTTTTTACTTCATAACTTCCGGCTCCATGTATTTCAAAAGGACTAGTCTCTCCATGAGAAACCATTTCAAAACCATTATAGTCTGGGTGGTTAGTTGTTGAGATTGCAATATCAGATCCAAACTTAGATATTTTTGCTGACAGTTTTGACTCTTTACTTATCGGATTAAAAACCACAGTTAAATCTCCTTGTCCTATTTTGAAAAATTGCTTACCTAAATATGTGATTATCATGCCCCTATTGTAGCAGATTTTAACTAAAATTAAAAGGTCATAAGGTCTTTTTGGCCCTTGATTTTTTAGCTTTTATATATTATAGTATGAACATTATCAGCTCGGCTTGGAAATTAACCCTTATTAATTTTTAAAGATAAAATTGGTAAGAAATCCAACCCGCGCCGCAGAAAGCGGTTTTTTTATTTCATGGATAATACAAACAAACAAGATCTAGATGAAAAAGTCATTTCAGCTACAAGTAAAAATTTAGAAAAAGTTGAAATGCCACCCCAACTAGAAGCTTTAGTTGAGGGACCAGTTATTTCAATTCAAAAATCTTCCGTCTTTATAGACCTAGCTCCATTTGGAACTGGTATTATTTACGGTAGAGAGTTTATTAATGCCAGAGAAATTATTAGGAAAATTAATATTGGAGACACGGTTAAAGCTAAAGTTGTTGATACTGATAGTGAAAATGGTTACATTGAACTATCTCTTAAAGAAGCTCGCCAAGCATTAATTTGGAACGAAGCAGAAAAGGCAATTAAAGCCAAGACCCCTATTGAGCTGGTGGTTAAAGAGGCCAACAAAGGTGGTTTAATTTTAGATTGGCAAGGAATTTCCGGATTTCTACCAGCTAGCCAATTAAAGAGCGAACACTATCCTAGAGTTGAAGACTCCGATAAGGATAAGATATTGAAAGCCCTTAAGCTATTAATTGGACAAAGAATAAATGTTGTTATGATTTCTGCCTTACCCAAAGAAGGCAAGTTGATTTTCTCCGAGAAAGACAATAACCCAGAAGAAAGAAGAGAGATTATTGGTAAATATAATCTTGATGATGAGCTAGAGTGTGAAGTAGCTGGTATCGTTGATTTCGGCGTCTTCCTAAAACTAGAAGATGGTCTTGAGGGCTTAGTCCACATTTCCGAAATAGATTGGGGTCTAGTAGAAGACCCAAGGTCTATGTTTAATGTCGGCGATAAAGTTAAGGCTAAAGTCATTGAGATAAAAGATGGAAAAATTTCTCTATCTATTAAAGCTTTAAAAGAAAATCCTTGGAAAGAATTTGAAAACACTCTTAAGAAAGGAGATATCGTTTCCGGTGTCGTTATCAAGTTTAACAAACACGGAGCTTTAGTTTCTATCAAACAAGGAGTCGCAGGATTGGTCCACAATTCAAGTTTTGGAACAGAAGAAAAATTAAGATCAACATTGGAACTAGGTAAAAACTATAATTTCCAAGTGACATTATTTGAACCAAAAGACCAACGCATGACCTTAATCTTTCTAGACGACACTAAGAAGAAAGAAGAAAAAACTGAAGAAGAATAAAAAGACTAGATTGAAAATTAAAAAAATAAGACTTCCCCTCGGGAAGTCTTATTTTTAATTTTTTAGTTATATACCGACATAGCTTTATCTTTACCGTCTTTGGAAATCAATTCTAAAATTAAAGCTACCTCTTTTGAAATTTTCTTTAATTCTTTAAGCTCGTCTTCTTTGAAGTTTCCAAGTAGATATTTCAAAACAGCCTCTTCTCCTTTGGGCTTTTTAACTTTTCCTTTACTCGTCTTAGAAGAGATCCCAACCCTAATCCTAACAAACTCTTTTGACTTAACTTTTTTAATTATAGACTCAAGCCCTTTATGCCCACCGGAACTTTTGTTAAAAGAAATTTTATAAGACCCAAAGGGTAAATCAATATCATCATAGATAACAATTAAATCTCGGAGTTTCTTTTTATCTTTAATAAAAACAGCCACAGCGTTACCGGAATTATTCATAAAAGTATTGGGCAAAATAAAATCAAACTTCCGTCCATTAATATCACCCTTTGATCTTTCTAGCTTATACTTTGTTTCGTTTTTCCATAAAGAAAAATCAAACTTATCTGCAATTGTCTCTAAAATAATCCGTCCGGTATTATGACGACTTTTTGAATATTCACTTCCAGGATTTCCTAACCCAACAATAATCATAAAAATATTATAACACACAAAAATATAACCAAAAGACAATAAAACACGAATTGAACTATTCTGTCAATATAAATATTGTGATAGAATATTACTTATATGAAAAAAGTAATTAATTTAGAAAACAAAAAGAAAGATAGTGTTTGGGATTTAATTAAATTCGTCATCTTAGCCGTTGTCATTGTTATGCCAATTAGAATGTTCATCGCTCAACCTTTTGTCGTTAGTGGTGAATCAATGTATCCCACATTTAAAGATAAAGAATATTTAATTATTGATGAAATTTCTTACATAACAGGAGAACCAAATAGAGGTGATGTCATTGTCTTTCGCTACCCTAATGATACAAAAAGATTTTTTATTAAAAGAGTTATTGGCTTACCAAATGAAATTATTGTAATAAAAGATAATAAAATTAAAATAATCAACGGACAAAACCCTGATGGCTTTTACTTAGATGAACCTTATATTGTAGAAGACTTCAAGACTGATGCTATTTACCAAACTGGCGAAGCGGAATTCTTTGTCCTCGGAGATAACCGAAACAAAAGTTCTGATTCTAGGTACTGGGGTGTTTTACCCAGAAAATTAATTATTGGCAGAGCTTATTTACGATTATTACCAATTAAAAATATTTCCTATTTACCAGGAAATATTAATAAAGAATAATAAAATGGATAAGAAAAAAACAAACAAAGGACCTTATTCTTCTGTTAAGGGCATGCGAGACATTAAAGATGATTTATATTATCAATTCCAAGGCTTTTTTGAAAAGGCCCAAGAGATTTCAATGTATTATGGTTTCCGCCCATTAGAAACCCCAATAGTAGAAGATAAAAATGTTTTTATGTCTATTGGTGAAGGAACAGATATCGTTGACAAAGAAATGTATACCTTAAAGACAAAAGGTGGGGACCAATTAGCTCTAAGACCAGAACACACGGCGGGAACAATGAGAAGTTATATTGAATTGGGAATGCAATCCCTACCTCAGCCTCAGATGTTTTATAACTACGGACCAATCTTTAGACACGACAACCCTCAAAAAGGACGCTACCGACAATTCTATCAATTTGATATGGATATTCTTGGAAGTGATAAAAGTATATTAGATGCTTTAGTTATTAAAACAGCTATGACCATATTAACTGAAGCTGGAGCAAAAAATTTATCTGTTGAAATTAATTCAATTGGTGATAAAGATTGTCGTGGTACTTATATTAAAGAACTAACTGCTTTTTATAGAAAGAACATCAATCAATTACCGACAATTGACAGAGAAAGATTAAAAACTAATCCCCTACGCATTCTTGATTCTAAGGAAGAAAAAACAATTCTTCTTAATCAAAACGCCCCCGACACATTATCTCACCTTTGCCCAGCTTGTAAGAAACACTTCAAAGAAGTTTTAGAGTATTTAGAAGAAGCCGAAATACCTTATACCATCAATAAATGTTTGGTCAGGGGTTTATCATATTACACTAGGACCGTTTTTGAGATTGTAGAAGAAGACAAAGAAACCGGAAGAAAAGTTGCTATTACCGGTGGCGGTAGATATGATTATTTAGCAAAACAATTAGGTAGTAAAAAAGATGTGCCAGCGGTTGGAATATCTTTCGGGGTAGATCGGATTGTTGAAGCTCCTTGGTTTGCCAACCTATCTCCGAGAATAATTAAAAAACCAAAAATATATTTTATTCAGCTTGGTTTTGACGCTAAACTCAAATCATTAAATATTATTGAAATCCTCCGAAAAGGTAAGGTGCCAATAGCCCAATCTATTTCTAAGGATAATCTGGGAGCTCAATTAGCTACAGCTGAAAGGCTAGGTATGCCCTATGCTATTATTTTCGGGCAAAAAGAAGCCTTAGAAAATTCTGTTATTTTCCGTAATATGAGCAATCGTTCTCAGGAAACAGTTAAAATAGACAAGCTATTAGACTACATCAAATCACTTAAATAGATATGACTAATATTAAGTTCGCCTTCTTTGGTACGCCAGAAGTGGCTAGCCAAACATTAGATATACTTTTGGCAAATAATCTTTTGCCGTCTTTGATTATTACCTCGCCCGATAAAAGAGCCGGCCGAGATCTTAAATTAACCCCGTCTGCTGTTTCTATCTGGGCTAAAGATCATAATATAAAATGCCTTAAACCAGAAAAATTGGATGATAAATTTCTAGATGAGCTTTTCCATTTAACAGATCAAGAGAAAATAGATATTTATGTCGTTGTGGCTTACGGTAAAATATTACCAGAAACCTTGATTAAGTATCCGTCCCAAAAAACTATTAATGTCCATTATTCCCTTTTACCTAAATATCGTGGGGCTTCCCCCCTTGAATCAGCAATCCAAAATGGCGAAAACCAGACCGGTGTAACTATCCAAGAAATAGAATATAAATTAGATAGTGGTCCTATTTTAGCTACTCAAAAAGTGCCAATAGACACGACAACAACTAAAATAAAACTTAAAGAAGAATTAATAGAAGGCGGGGCCAATCTACTAATAAAAACATTAAATCAAATTAAGGATGGAACAATAAATAAAATTGCCCAGGATGAAGACCAAGCTACATTTTGCAAAAAAATAAAAAAAGAAGATGGACTAATAGATCCCCAAGGAAATGACTTGGAGAATTGGAATAAATATCGGGCTTTTTATGGTTGGCCGGGAGTTTATTTCTTTGCCAATAAAAAAGATAAAAATATCAGACTAAAAATTACCCAAGCCTCACTTGTTGATGGTAAATTTACCAT
>DAOSXI010000006.1:1358-12842 GCA_035380385.1 Minisyncoccota bacterium | reverse complement strand
ATTTTTTCAAATAACATAAGAAATATATCAAAAAACACTTAAACTTGCAAACAAAAATAAAACCCCGCAATTAGCGGGGTTTTATTTTCAATTCTTTTATTATCTAGCTGGTCTTTCTTCCATTGGACGAGCTTCGTTAACTGTAAGATTTCTACCATCGAAATCTTTACCGTTAAACATTGAGATTGCATTTTCTGCATCAGCATCGTTTTCCATTTCAACGAAACCAAATCCCTTTGAACGGCCGGTCATCTTATCCATAATAATTGTTGCTGAAGCAACTGCTCCGGCAGAACTGAAATGAGCTTTAAGCTCATCGTTGGTAGTCTTGTAAGGAAGACCTCCAACATATAACTTTTTTGCCATATATGACAATTGTGCTCCACATAGTTATACTTGCATACCAACCACGCGGAGAAAACTAACTTATAAATGTAATCGCATAGCCCGATTTCATTTACATGCCTCAATGTTTACACATACGAAGGAATGAAAGATACCAAAACATAAGCAAACTACTGGCGGGATTATAACAGTAAAGAAAAATAAAAGCAATAGCAAAAACCGCCACAATGGGCGGTTTGAGAAATATTATCTTTACCCCCTATAATTAAAGGAGGTTAAGTGCAGAAAGAAGAAGCGCTATCCAGAGAACGATGTCCCAGGACAGTAGAAGGGCAATCAAATTTTCCATAATAAAAACATAGTTTAAATTCCCTTAGACTATATTATATTACTCCCCCTTAGTCAAACCACCAGACAATGCCTCTATGATCTTTTCAATATTCCCCTCCATAATAGATGGCAGATTAGACCACGATTCTTTAATTCGGTGATCTGTGACTCTGTCTTGTGGAAAATTATATGTTCTGATTTTTTCACTTCTGTCACTTGTCCCAATTTGCTCTTTTCTTTCGGATGAATATTTCTCGGCTTCTTCTTGCTCTTTTAACATCTCTAATTTAGAAATTAAAATCTGCATTGCTTTTTCTCTATTAGCTAATTGTTTTCTTTCTGTCGTGCAACGAACATCAATGCCCGTTGGTTTGTGAATTAGTCTAACAGCTGTTTCAACCTTGTTCACATTTTGCCCGCCGGCTCCACCGGAACGAGAATACTCCATTTCTATATCAGTAGGATTGATGACAATACTTGTTTTTTTTCTGATTGGTAAAATAGCTACAGAAGATGTGGATGTATGGATGCGTTCATTTTTTTCTGTCACTGGGACTCTTTGGACACGGTGAACACCCGTTTCAAAACGAAGTAATTTATAAACATCTTGTCCCTTGAATTCAAAAGAAGCCTCTTTGTATCCCCCAACTTCATTGATAGATTCTCCTAATTTTTTAGTTTGCCAACCCTTATTCTCGGCAAATTTCAAATACATTTCTGCCAGCTCATAAGCAAATAAAGAAGCTTCATCTCCTCCAGCCCCAGCTCTAACTTCTAAGACTATTTCATTTGGGAATTCTTCTTCCTCCTCTTCTTTTTTTAATATCTCTTCTATCTGTTTTTCCAGAGCTTCTTTTTGAATGTTTAGATTAGACAATTCTTCTTCGGCTAATTCTTTTAGTTCCGGATTTTCAGCTATCATCTCTTTGGTTTTTTCTTCTTCTCTCAAAAGACGCTCATATTCTTCTGCAAAGTATGTCGTCTTATAATTTTTCTTTAATTGTTCTAAATCTATTTCCATCACATTTTAAATTTTGATAATAATTATTTTTTTGAAATCTTTTTTTGTTGTCTCATATGTTCTTTGATTTAATACGATATTAATCAAAAATTTACAACGGGACAAGTGCTTTTATTATTATAAATCTTTAAAAGATTAAAGACCAATAAAAATAACCCTTTTATAAATATAAAAGAGCTATTTTAAAAGTATCTATTTTTTAGCTTTTGAAGCGGCGACTCGTTTCTTAAACTTATCAACCCTGCCGGCGGTGTCTAAGACTTTTTCATTACCAGTATAGAAAGGATGGCACTGACTACAAATTTCTACATTTATTTCATCCATTGTTGAACCAACAGTAAAAGTAGCTCCGCAAGCGCAGGTTACTTTGGCTTTATCATTATATTTTGGGTGTATATCTTTCTTCATATGTTTTCGTATACTAGCACAATTATTTTAATCTTGCAATAAATCTATATTAGATTGAATGGTTAATTTATGACGCATAACACTATTACTATACGAGCAGGTGGTTCCTCCCGTTCCGTAATAACGGCAAGCAGCTTTGTGCTGAGCACTAGCACTATTACCCACCGCCCCAAGGTCTGTCAGATAGGTGGCTGAAGCCATGAAAGCGTCTCTTGGATTCCAAGGGTCAGCATCGTGCCCCAAGAGATTTTTTAATCTATTTTTATACCCACCCCAAGTTGAAGGAATAAATTGAGCTGGTCCCATTGCTCCACCATAGCCGGCCACCCCAGCAATTGGACAAGAAACAAGTGTTTTGTATGGGTCACGGCCAACGGCAGCGGTGATTAAGAAAAAGTCATCAATATCTCCTTTTCGTCCCGGTAAGCCCATTGGCTTCATAACATTTGGATAAGTTTTGCCTGTCTTGGGGTTCATTCCGGCGCCTGTTTTTGTGTCTGTTAAATAACACTGCCCAACATTAGCTCCTAAGTTACTTTCTTGTGTTAAGACAGCTAAAAGGAAAGCAGGATCTATGCCTGTCAATTTTTGGGCTTCCCTAGCATAAACCAAAGCTGTCTCAAAATTTATTTTTGTAGAACCCCCACCGGCTAGACTAAATATAGCAGCGAGTATTTGAGCTCTTTTCTGAGCTTTTTCTTGAAGAACTTTTTGATATTCGGCTTCTTTATTTTTACTAATAGACAATAATCTTTGTTTTTCAGCTTCGCTTGTTTCAACTTTAGCCTTATCTCTTTCTAATTCATATTTAGTGTCAGTCTCCTCATCTTTTTTCTTTTCCAAAGCCAATTTTTCGGTCTCAGTTAGATCTTTCATATTTCTAATTTCGCTTATTGATTCTTGAATACCTTTTTTTATAGACGAGAAAGCTTCAATGTCGCCATAGACATCAGATATATTATCTTTAGATAAAATTAAAGAAATTATATCTCTGTCATTAATCATTCTCTCTTTCCTCAATAGTTGAGCCAGGGATTCTTTTTCTCTATCTATTTTGACAGACAAGGCGCTAATTTCTTGATTCTTATTTGAAATTTCGCCACCCAATTTTTGGATAACTAAATTTTTAGCCTTGATGTCTAGTTTGGATTTTTGAATTTGCGAAGTTAGGATAGCAATATCTCGAGACAGAGAAACAGATTGTCCTTTTTGCCCCGCTAATTCTTTTTCTTTTTCGGCGATTTCTTTTTCTAGTTTTGCTAGCTCAGCTTCAAGTAAAGCTTTATCAGCCTTAGCATTATCGAGATAAACATCAGCCTTTATCGTTTCTATATTAGCTACAAAAAAAGTAGCCAAAAAAGAAACAATAATTATTCCGGAAATTAATCTTTTGAAACTAAAATGCATTGCTTTATTATAACATAAAAACCACCGAGTCGAGTGGCTGGTGGTTTTTATAAATAGATAATTAATCCTTCTTTTCTTCGCTTGTGGATTCTGTCTCGCCTTCTTCCTCCTTCTTACCCTTCTTTTCTACTTCAATAGATGAAATATCAACTACTTCCTCTTCTTTTTCTTCTTGTAAAGGTGTAACTAAGGCCACAATTTCGTCTAGGCTAGTCTTTGCGGTCACATCGGCTGGCATTTTAATGTCTTTAACTCTTATCTGGCTTTCTAAATCAACTAAAGAGGAAACATCAACTTCAATCTTCTGGGGAATGTTTTTTGGTAGAGCCTCAACTTCTATTTCGTGCAAAGCTTTAACCAAAATACCCAAGTTATTTTTATCAGCTGGAGAAACACCAATGAATTCAAGCGGTACTGCCACTTCAATCGGCTTGTTGATATCAACAGCTAGAAAATCTATGTGTAAAGGAAATCCTTTTATGCCATCTTCTTGGATTTCATGAATTAGAACATCGACCTTTTTAATTGGTTTGGAATCTTCGTCCACTATTTCTAATGTAATAGTGCTGGTTTCTCCTGCTTCTCTTAATGTTTTGGCAAAGTTGATGCTCGAAACCGAAAGCATAGTGTTCTCGACTTGAGCGCCATAGACGACTGCTGGAATCATACCGTTATGTCGTATAATACCAAGCTTGTCTGTCTTACTTCGCTTCTTAGCGATTAATGTATTCATATGAGAAAATAATAACACTAAAAATCACATGTGACAATACTACATGATAGAAATAAAGGCTTTTTTTAGTAACCAGAACATAAAATAAACATTTCTGTCAATAAAAAAGCCCAAAAAACATTAAAAAATAAGTCTTTTTAATTATTGTTTATTTTGGTCTTTAAAAAATAAGGTTAAAAATTATAACTGATTAAATAATTTTAACCTTCTATAAGTTACTTCTTCAACGGCTTTGATAGCGGAAGAAAGATATTTGTATGGAGCAACTTCTTTGTTTTCTTTTAATTCTTTTTCTAAAGCTTCTCTGTAAGCCACTCTAAGTTCTGTGCTGATGTGAATAATTGAAATTCCTGCTTCTATAGCATTTTTGAAATCTTCATCACTAATTCCTGATCCTCCGTGCAAAACAAGCGGAACACCGCAAGCTTCCCTCACTTGCTTTATTCGCCCAATATCTAATTTAGGGTTGCCTCCATGCACCATGCCGTGAATATTGCCAACAGATGGAGCGAGTAGGTCTATACCAGTTTCTTCAACAAAAATTTTAGCATCTTTTGGATTAGTCATTGTTTCTTCGCTAACCCCCTCTGGTATTTCCTCTAATAATTTAGATGATTGACCAATAAAGCCAAGCTCTGATTCAGCCATTATATATCTTTCTTCTCTGTGGCCTAATTCTCTAGCGTAGTCTACACATTTTTTAGCCAAGGCAATGTTTTCTTCTAAAGGTAATTTTGCTCCATCAATAACAAAAGCGTCATAACCTAAATCAACAATAGATTTGACTGATGGAAACGAATAATGGTGATCAGCATTTAAAAATAATGGATAAATATCTTTCTCTCTTATGTTTCTAACCAAAGCGACAATTTCATCTTTACCGATAAACTCCTCCTCCCCTTCTGAGACTCCAACAATAATTGGAATCTTATGTCCAACTTCCTCACTTAATTTTAAGGCAGCATTATAGACTCCATGCAACATTTCTAAATTAGAAACATTGAAATGTCCAATAGCAAAACCACCCTCATCGGCTTCTTTGACATATTCTCTTAAGGTTTTCATATTAATTATTATACCACAATATGTTATATTATTAAGTATAGAAGCTTAAAAAATATTAAATATGAAAAAGATAAAAATCTTGGCTGTGGGAGATATGGCAGCTGAGCCGTTTATAAAAATAAAACCCGAGGAGGCAGAAACTAATTTTGACCACAAGGAAAAAGATTGGAACTTGTGCTTAGATTATGGAAGCAAGATTCCTTATGAATCATCCATGTTTTGTTATGCTGTTGGCAATAGTCCAAATGTGGCTGTTTGCGCTAGTCGCTTAGGATTAAAAACTTCTCTCGTTTCTTATTTAGGAGATGACGATGTAGCAAAATTAAATATCAAAAAATTAAAATCCGAAAAAATTGAAACTAAATATGTCAAAAAGATTAAGGGATTAGAATCCAATTTTCATTATGTTCTTTGTTACAAAAAAGAAAGAACTATTTTGGTTCACCACATAGATTACCCTTATCACTTTGATCAAAAGATAAAAGAGCCAGAGTGGCTATACTTGTCTTCTCTATCAAAAAACTCTGAAGATTATCATAAAGAAATAGAAGAATATTTAGACAAACACAAAAAAGTTTCTTTGGCCATTCAGCCAGGAACTTTCCAGATAAGACTAGGCTTAGAAAAATTAAAAAATTTATACCAAAGAGCTAATATATTTTGCGCCAATAGAAGAGAGGTGGAAGATATGTTTGGCAAGCAGGCAAGCGATATTAAAGAATTATTAAAAGAAGTTTATGCTCTTGGCCCTAAGCTCGTTATTATCACAGATGGAATCAATGGTTCTTATTTATATGATGGTAATGATATTTTATTCATGAGAGCTTTTTATGAAGAAGATAAGACCGTAGAAAATACCGGAGCAGGAGATGCTTTTATTGGTTCTTTTTTGTCAGCTAAGATATTAGGCAAAGACAATACTGAATCTTTGGTCTGGGCTACACTAAATGCTAGTAGTGTTGTCGGGCAAGTTGGTCCACACAAGGGATTATTAAATAGAGCTGAACTAGAAAAATTATACCAACAAATTGATGTAGCTTATTATCCTAAAAAGATTTAGCAAGACTCTTTACGGTCTAAAACTTTTTTAACTTTTTCAATAATATCTTCTCGGGTTAATTTATATTCTTTATATAATTCTTTCGGTGTTCCTGATTGTCCAAAACGGTCTAAAATACCAACAAATTCTATTATGGTGGGATTGGTCTGAGCAAGATATTCGGCTATGGCACTACCCATGCCACCCGTTATCTGGTGGTCTTCCACTGTAACAATTCCCCCAGTCTCTTTCGCCAATGATGAGATGGCCCACTTATCAAGAGGTTTAATCGTGGCAAGATTCATAACTTTAACTTTTACTCCCTCTTTTTCTAATTCATGAGCAGCTAATATGGCTTCGTATAGGATTGGTCCAGTAGCGATTATCCCAACATCTGCTTTATCGTCTTCGGGAATAAAGGCTATTTGAGCTTTACCAATTTCAAATGGATTATCTCTTTCGGTAATAAGAGGAGTATCTATGCGGGATAATCTTATGTATGTTGGTTCTTTTGTTTTAGCACAAGCAAGAGTTGCTTTTTTGGCTTCAAAATAATCAGCTGGACAGATGATGGTCATATTTGGCAAGACTCGCATGAGGGCAATATCTTCTAGAGCTTGGTGGCTACCTCCATCTGCTCCAACTGATACTCCCCCGTGAGATCCGATAATTTTAACAGCTTGATTATTATAACAAATAGTCGTTCTTATCTGTTCCCAATTACGCCCTGGACTAAAAATGCCATAAGATGTCATGAAAGGAATTTTTCCCATAGAGGCAATACCACTTGCGACACTAGCCATGTTTTGTTCGGCAACTCCAACTTCTATAAATCTATCTGGATATTTATCGGCGAAAAGATTGGCTTTTGTTGAATCAGCTAAATCGGCTGTAAGGACCATAACATCAGGGTTTTCTAACCCCAAGTCTATTAAAGCATCTCCGAAACCTTGCCGAGTCCCCCTTTTTTCAACATCAGGATTAAAAATTTTAGGATTTAATTTTAATTTTTTATTTAACATAAAACTATAAATTATTTATTTCTTTAATAGCCATCTTAGCCTCTTCTTTATTTGGGGCTTTGCCATGCCAATGATAATCATTTTCCCATTTTTTTACCCCCTTAGCAGAAATTGTTTTGGCAACGATAACAGTCGGTGAATTTTTATTATTTAAGGCTCGACGGAAAGCATCGTCTAATTCTTCAAAATCGTGACCGTCTACTTCATCAACAAAACAATTAAAAGATTTAATCTTATCTTTTAGATCAAAAAGAGGCATAACATTTTCGGTGTTTCCGCCAATTTGAATATAATTTCTATCAACAATGATAATTAGATTAGAAAGTTTTTCTTTAGCCGCTAGCATTAAAGCTTCCCAAGTATTACCCTCATCAAATTCTCCATCAGACAAGATGGCGTAAAATTTTCTCTGACTATCATTATAGATTTTATCTACCATAGCCATACCAACAGCTTGAGACAATCCTGAGCCAAGAGGTCCGGAAGAAGTTTCTAGTATATCTAAAAATTGTCTGTCTGGATGACCTTGTAAACGAGAATTAAATTGTCTTAATGTTGATAATTCGTCTTTAGGAAAATATCCAGCATAGGCTAGTGTGGCATATAAAGCTGGACAGGTGTGCCCACAAGATAGAACTAACCTGTCTCTTTCTTCCCAGCTTGGATCTTGGGGTTTATGTCGGAGGGTATGAAAATAAAGAATAGTTAAAATTTCAACCAAATCAAGAGACCCGGCGGTGTGTCCTGACCCAGCTTTTTCAAGCATTTCAATAATAGACAGCCTAATATTTTTAGCAATTATTTTAAGACCTTCTATTTTTTTGTAGTCTAACTTTTCCATCTTTCTATATTTTAGCAAAAAGAAAGATAAAAAACTATGGGGGCTGTAAAAATAAAACCTTTTATAGTATAATTTAGGGGTATGATATTACAAATTTTAATTTTTGCGGTGTCGATTTTTTTGATTATTAGAGGGGCGACATTATCAACTAGGTTCTCGGGCCGAATAGCTAAGAGTTTTAATCTATCTAATTATGTTGTTGGTTTTTTAATCGTAGCTGTAATTTCTATAATTCCCGAAGCTTTCGTTGCCATAAACTCAGTCATCTCAGGTGTTCCATCTATGGGGCTAGGAACTATTTTTGGTTCTAACATAGCAGATTTAACTCTAGTTTTTGCTATTGTTGTTTTAGTTGCGGGGCGAAGCCTAAAGATTGAAAGTAAGATATTAAAAAGCAATTTAATCTACCCCTTCTTTTTCTTAATACCAATTGCTCTTGGGATTGATGGAGCTTATAACCGTGGAGAAGGCTTGTGTTTAATTATTGCAGGTATAATTTTCTATTATCTAGCCTTTCACCAAAGCCAAGAAGGAGAAGAGAAAAAATCAAAAATAAAGTTTGACAAGAAAATAAAAAAAGATATTTTATATTTTGTTTTAAGCTTGCTTGTTTTGCTGGTCGGCTCTCATTTTATAGTAGAGTCTGGTGTAAAAATAGCAGAGTATTTAACAATTAGTCCAGCCGTTATTGGTTTATTCTTTGTTGGGTTAGGAACTGTTATTCCAGAATTATTATTTAGTATTTCGGCTGTTAAAAAAGACCAAGATTCATTAGCTATTGGAGATTTACTCGGAACTGTTTTAGCTGATGCAACTATCTTAGTTGGTTTGATTGCTTTTATTAAGCCGTTTGAGTTTCCGATAAAGATTATTTATATTGCCGGTATATTTATGTTTGCCGCAGCCTTTATGCTTTATTATCTAATGCGTTCAGGCAAGATACTAAGTAAAAGAGAGGGTTATTTATTAATCCTCTTCTGGCTAATCTTTGTCTTAATGGAGGTAACTATACACTTTTAATTTTAGTCGGTGCTAAGGTTTTCAAATTCTCTAATTTTAGATTTTATATCCAAGGCTTGATCTAGGGCTGTTCCAATCACTAGCCTATCAGCTCCTGCTTCTATTAGACAAGGGGCTGATTTTTCGTTGACTCCCCCATCAACGCTTATTTTTATATCAGGATATATTCTTTTTATCTCTTTGATTTTATCTATTATTTTTTCTTCAAATGGCTGGCCCTGAAAACCAATTTTTCTAATCCCCATACATTGTATAAAATCAACTCGATTTATTAGGGTTTTGATTTTTTCTAAATCAACCTCACTGCTAATAGCTAACCCTATTTCAATATTTTCTCTAAAATACATATCAATACCTTCTAAAAAATCTCGCAGATTTAGAATATCGTTTTCTTTGATATGAAAGATTATTCTTTTGGCTCCCAGTTTGGCGAAAAAATCAAAATGTTCATAGCTTTTTTCTATCATTAAATCAAATTCAAAATCTAATTTATCCCAAGAAGGTAAACCCTCTTCTTCGTCAATAATTGGCAATATGCTATCACGGTCTTTTTTGTTCATTGGCCAAGAAACCGAAGGAACAAAAGAACCATCGCAAACATCTATTTGAACCATTTCTGAAAGACCAACAAACTTTGATATTTTAGTCTGTAGCTCTTTATAATTATCAACTAAGATAGCTGGTATTACTTCTATCATCTTAAAATATTTTCAACTTTATCTAATCTTCTAATATGTCTTTCCTCAACAGAAAAAGGAGTCTCAATAAATATTTTAACTGCTTCTTTGGCTTCATCTTCATTTATAAATCTGGCTCCAAGAGAAAGGATATTGGCCGAGTTGTGTTGTCTTGATAATCTAACAATCTCCAAATCACCACCGTAATAAACGGCTGAACGAATGCCAACAACTTTATTAGCCACAATAGCTTCTCCTTGTCCACTACCACCTAAAATTATACCCATACTTCTTGGTTCGCCTGATACATTTTTGGCTACGGGTATTATGAAATCTGGGTAATCGTCGTTCTGGTCTAATTGAAAAGCTCCCAAATCATCCACTTCATGACCCAAAGTTTCTAAAAATTTTTTTAATTTTTCTTTTAATTCAAAACCAGCATGATCCGCCCCAATATATATTTTCATAAGTATATTAAATGGTTTTAGCTGTTCTAATAACGTGGTCTATTAATGTGTGAGTATACCCCATTTCATTATCATACCAACCCAAGACTTTCACTAAATTACCACCAACAACTCGGGTCATTTCTAGGTCGGCAATACAAGCATGACTCTCCCCCAGTATATCTGATGAGACTATTGGTTCATTTGTGGCTCGGAATAATTTTTGCCATTTTGGGTCTTGGCTTGCTTTTTCTAATATAGCATTTACTTCTTCTTTGGTTGTTTCTCTTTTGGAAATGAAAGTAATATCAACAATAGAACCGCAGACGACTGGAACTCTAATAGATATTCCATCAAACAAACCAGTTAAAGATGGAAAAGCTTTGGCGACAGCAATGGCTGCTCCTGTGGAAGAAGGAATAATATTTTGAGCGGCGGCTCTCCCCTCTCTTAAATCTTTTTTACTTGGCCCATCAACTATTGCTTGAGTGGCAGTATAACCATGAACCGTATTTAAGATAGCTTTTTCAACTCCAATAGCTTCATCTAAAATAGATATTAGTGGGCCAGCTGCATTTGTGGTGCAAGAAGCATTAGATGTAATGTCTGTTGTTCCAAATTTTTCTTCATTGATACCAAGAAGGATTGTTTCTCCTTTTGTCTGGCTTTCTCCTTTAGCCGGTGCAGAAATAACTACCTTTTTAGCCCCACAATCTAGATGAAACTTAGCCTTGTCAAAAGAAGTAAATAAGCCAGTTGATTCAACAACGACATCAATGTCTAATTCTTTCCAGGGTAATTTTGTGGTATCTTTTTCTGAAATAAATTTAATCTTTCTGTCGTCTATTATAAAATAATCACCATCTATTTCTACTTTATGATTCCAATTTCCATAAACAGTGTCATAACGAAGAAGATAAGCTAGACTCTCCATAGAGCCAAGATCATTAGCAACGACGACTTCCATGTCATCTCTATCCCAAGCTATTTTAAGAAAAGCTCGACCAATTCTACCAAAACCATTAATTGCTACACGAATTTTTTTATTTGTATCCATAATATTTGTATTATAACACTATTTTACATCTAACAAAATTTCAAAAATTGAGTAGTCGGACTACTCAATTTTT
>DAOSXI010000006.1:0-1258 GCA_035380385.1 Minisyncoccota bacterium | reverse complement strand
GGAGAGTTATCTTCAACAACAATCATTGCTAGAATATCTTTGGCCGAGCGAGAAGAAATTTGATTTTGGCTTATCATCTCTATGAGCTCCACAAAATTACTAGTTTTTGGAAGCTTGATGTTCAAATTAGTTTTCTTTAAACCTAAAAAGTCAGAAGTTATATAATTGGAAGCAATTCTAACTTTTTCTTTATCTATTAATTTGGAAGCGACTTCTTCAAACCAGTCACCAAGCTCTCTATCTGTGACATAGCTTTCTATATCTTCATCTTTTAATTCGTAATCATTTTTGTATCTGGCTCTTTTTTCTTCGGGTAACTCTGGCAGATTTTTTTTGATATCATCTATGTCAAAAATTTGACTTAAGAAAAGTTTGGGTAAATCTGGGTCCGGAAAATATCTGTAATCGTTAGCATTTTCCTTTTTTCTTTGAGAAAATGTTTGTTGCTTATTTTCATCCCAACCACGAGTTTCTTGAACTATCTCATCCCCCTTTCCCTCTTCTAAAAGAGAGGTCATTCTTTCTATTTCATACAAAGCGGCTCTTTCTACTGCACGAAAAGAGTTTATGTTTTTGACTTCTACTTTTGTGCCTAATTTTTCTGGATTATCTGAAACGGAAATATTTAATTCAACTCTCATTTGTCCCTTTTCCATATTAGCCTCTGAGACATCTAGGTATCTAAGTAATAATTGTAATTCTTTTCCAAAATCACCTGCCTCTTTGGCGCTATGAATAACTGGCTCTGTGACAAGCTCCATCAATGGAACTCCGGCTCGGTTAAAATCAACCAAAGAATAATTTCCCCGGTCGTGTTTTGAAGTAGCCGTATCTTCTTCTAAGTGAACTCTGGTTATTTTTACTCCGTTTAATTCTCCTCCGAGAACAATCGGATTTTTGTATTGAGAAATTTGATAAGCCTTAGGTATATCTGGGTAGAAATAATTTTTACGATCAAATTCAGTGAAATCTGCTATTTTAGAACCAAGAGCTAAGCCAACTTTTATGACACTTAAAACGGCTTGTTTATTAATTACAGGCAATGTTCCAGGTTGGGCGGTACAAACTTCGCAGATATTAACATTTGGAATCTTTTCATCTGGGTTATTTGGACATCCACAAAACATCTTGGATTTTGTTTTTAACTCGGCGTGAATTTCTAGCCCAATTGTTGTATAATATGTTTTAGACATAAGAGAAGTATAGCAAAATTTGTCTTTTTTGAGAAATTATGCAATTATTATATTGTTTAAATGTT
>DAOSXI010000005.1:14652-15947 GCA_035380385.1 Minisyncoccota bacterium | reverse complement strand
TAAGCTTACTTAAAATATGTTAAGATGATTATATAATTCATGAAAGTTACGCAGTTAGATAACAATTGGCATAATTTAGATAGTAGCGAAGTGATTAAGTCTTTTGGGCTTGATGTTTCTTTGGGTTTGGATTCATTAAAGATTGGGGAGCAAGAAAAAATTTTTGGCAAAAATAAATTACCTAAAGAGAAACAATTATCTCAGTTAAAAATATTTTTAAGTCAGTTTAAGAGCCCCCTTATATATATATTAATTTTTGCGGGCATAATCACTTTTGTATTAAAAGAATATACTGACGCTTTAATAATATCAGTAGCTGTTATTATTAATACCATTGTTGGTTTTATTCAAGAAAGTAAATCATCTAAGGCTCTCAACAAACTAAAAAAAGTTTTGAGTCTGAAAGCGATAGTTTTAAGAGAGGGACAGATTAAAGAAATCCAAGCCGAAGATCTAGTTCCTGGGGACATAATTTTTCTTAGACCGGGAGATAAAGTTCCAGCTGATGGTCGTTTAATAGAGGTTCAAGAATTGAAGATAAACGAATCTGCTCTAACTGGTGAGTGGCTACCGGCTGAAAAAGAACAAGCGGTCTTACCAGCTGAAACTAGTTTAGCTGATAGGGATAATATGGTTTATATGGGAACTATTGTGGACGCTGGAAAAGGAAAAGCGATAGTCATAGGGACTGGATTAAAGACAGAAATAGGACAAATAACAAACTTGGTCAGAGAGACAAAAGAAGAAAAAACTCCTTATCAAAAAAAACTAGCTCGTTTTTCAAAAACAATTGGTTTAATTATTTCTCTTGTTTGTTTGGCAATTTTTGTTGAAGGTCTTATTACGGGTGGTGGTTTTATTGAAATGTTTACAACATCAGTTGCGGTGGCAGTGGCTTCTATCCCGGAAGGTTTACCTGCAGCCATGACAGTTATTCTGGCCATTGGTATGCAAAGAATATATAAAAAAGAAGGATTGGTTAGGAAATTATCAGCAGCTGAAACACTTGGAAATACTTCGGTTATTGCTACTGACAAGACTGGCACCTTGACGGAAGCTAAAATGACGGTTGCTGGAGTATTTGCTCTCTCAAAAGAAGACCAAGAAGAAGTAATAAAATATGGAGTATTGTGCAACGAAGCTTTTATTGAAAACCCCGAAGATGATTTTGATAATTGGATAATTAGAGGGACTCCAACAGAAAAAGCTATTTTAGAAAATGGTTATAGTTATAATTTAATAAAAAACGATCTAGACAAAACTTATCCTAAATTAGATGAAATTATTTTTAGCTC
>DAOSXI010000005.1:12498-14552 GCA_035380385.1 Minisyncoccota bacterium | reverse complement strand
TTTATTTATTTAGAAGATCCAGTTAGGGAAAGTGCTAAAGATGCTTTGCGAATTTGTTTTGAGGCGGGGATGAAACCAATTATTATAACTGGAGATAATAAATTAACAGCTAAAGCTGTGGCGAATAAATTAGGCCTAAAGGCCGAGGACGAAAATATTTTAGAAGGTAAAGAGTTAGACAAACTATCAGATGAAGAATTAGACCAAATTTTAGAAAAAATAAAAATATACGCTAGGGTTGAACCAAGACATAAGTCAAGAATTGTTTTAGCATGGCAGAGGAAGGGAGAGATAGTGGCCATGACTGGAGATGGTATAAACGATGCTCCAGCCTTAAAGCAAGCAAATATCGGAGTGGCTCTTGGTTCAGGAACAGAAGTAGCCAAAGAGGTGGCCGACCTAGTTTTATTATCAGATGATTTTTCTGTTATTGTGGCAGCGGTTGAAGAAGGTCGCTCTATTTTAGATAATATTAGAAAAGTCATAACTTATCTTTTGTCTGATAGTTTTACGGAAGTTATTTTAATTGGGGTTGCCATGTTTCTTGGTTTACCATTGCCCGTTACAGCTGCTCAGATATTATGGATTAATTTAATAGAAGATGGTTTACCTGGGGTAGCTCTGGCTCTTGAATCAAAAGAAGATGATTTGATGAAGAGAAAACCCCAAGGGTTAAATGTTCCTTTGTTGAACAAAGAGATGAAAATAATAATTTTTATTATTGGTTTAATTACAGATCTAGCTTTGCTATCTCTTTACCTCTGGCTATCAAACAAAAACTTAGATTTAAATTATATGAGGACAATTATCTTTGCCTGTTTGGCAATAGACTCAATTAGTTATATCTTTTGTTGCAAGAGCCTCAGACATAATTTGTGGAAGATAAAATTATTTGATAATAAGTTGTTGGTTTGGTCCTGGATAATTGGTATAATTGGATTGCTTTCAGCTATTTATATACCAAGCTTGAATAATATTCTAGGGACAATACCTCTTGGATTAAATGCTTGGGCTATCGTTATTGTCCTAGCCATTATTAATATTGTTTTAATTGAGGGAGTTAAATATTATTTTATAGCTAGACACAAGACTGACCAATAAATTAATCATATTAATTATAATTTTATAAATTATGCCTGGATCAAGATTAAGTTTCCCTAAATATTGGATATTCGTGACCATCGGGATTGTCGCCAACATTTTTATTTTTGCTTTTTTATCTAGACAATTAGAGGAAAAAGTTTTTAATGATATTGTTTCAAGAAGTGGTGGACTATATCAAGAAGATTTAATCAGTGAGCTAAAGTAAAGGCACAAACTTTTTTAGCCTGAGCTTCTTTTAGGACAAGACTGGCCTCCTTAAGCGTTCCACCAGTGGTGACAACATCATCAATTAAAAGAATTGTTTTGCCCTTAATTTTCTCCTTGTCTTTAACAAAAAAAGCTCCTTTGATGTTTTCTAGTCTTTTCTTCCTGTCTTTTATTTCGGCTTGAGGTTTGGTTTCCCTTTTTTTGAAGAGCAATCTCTTCTCAAAAGAAAAAAGATTATATTTATCTTCTTTGCAAAAAGCTTTAGCTAGGTGTTCTGATTGGTTATATCCTCGCACCCATTTCTTTTTTCTAGACAAGGGGATGGGTATAACTAAAATTTTTTCTAGTGGATTAACTTTGTAAAATAAAGGTAATTTTTGTTTAGTTAGATGAAACATAATTTTCCCTAATTGATCAGCCAATCGGTAATTATGGCGATATTTTAAACACCAGATAGCTTTCCTTGCGATAGGGTCTTTGTAACTAAAAACAGAATAAATATTAGGGCCAGCTTGTTCTTTTTTTTGTGCTATCTTTGATAAGCACAAGGGGCAAATTAATTGACCTCTTTCTCCACAACCAAGACATTTTTCCGGAAACAATAAATCAATTAAAATATCTTTTGCTTTACGGACATTTTTCCCCGTTTTCATATATTCATTTTACTATAATTATGTTACAATTAACACATAATAGGACGAATAGAACATGGACAATTCATTAAAAAAAATAATTGCAGACGG
>DAOSXI010000005.1:9267-12398 GCA_035380385.1 Minisyncoccota bacterium | reverse complement strand
GTAACTTTGGATTGGTTTGTTATTCCCAATGAAGATGAAATGCAAGAAAATGATAGTCCTAGTAACATAAAAAGAAATAGAGAAGTTTTAGTGGTGGCCATACACAATGAGACACTGACTCAATACAGAGAAATATTAAAACAAACCGACCTAGAAAGTGATGCTTTTGAAATGGAGATATTTAGCAATATAAGATCAACTTTTAATAATGAATTAGCCCCGTTTTTAATAGTTGATTTTGGGGCATCTAAGACTAAGGTTTCAATTGTTGAATCTGGAGTAGTTAAGGTGTTCCATGTTGTTAACCGTGGTTCTCATGATATTAGTCGTAACATATCTCAGGCTCTCGGGATGACTTTTGAGGAAGCGGAGAAATTAAAAAGGATGGTCGGACTAGATGCTAGTGTAAACCCCGAGGTAGAAAAAATAATTCGTTTGGCGGTCAATTATATATTCACAGATATAAATAGTATTGTCTTTGCTTACCAGAAGAAGTATAATAAAAATATCAGCAAAGTATTTTTATCAGGTGGAGGTTCTTTGCTTAAAGGTTTACTAGAAGCAGCTCGGGAAAATTTTAGAGTGGAAGTTTTTTATAGCAATCCTTTTTCAAAAACTGAAGCCCCCGCTTTTCTAGAGCCAGTCTTAGAAAATAGCGGTCCGGAGTTTGCCGTGGCAGTAGGCTTAGCTCTACGCCAACTATCTTAAAATATGGAAAATTCATTTCAAACATCTTTTATACCCAAGAAACCGATAACCCCAACTAAGGCTAAAAGCAATAAGCCTAAGAACCTTTTTCTTTTAATTGCTACTTTATTGGTTGTCATTTCAGGACTAGCAGCCGGAGGTCTCTATTTTTATAAAGCCAGTTTATTAAAAATTCAAGAATCTAGATCAAATTCACTATCTATCATTAGGAACAACTTTGAAGAGGAGACGATTGTAGAGCTTAGATCTTTTAGCCAGCGGATGGAAGCGGCCAAAAAAATATTAGAAGGGCATGTTGTATTATCACCACTCTTTAGTTTATTGTCTGAGATCACAATCCCCCAAGTTCAATATAATAGTTTTTCTCACGAATCAACAGATAAAGTTTTGACAGTTAAATTAGACGGAGTAGCTTTAGATTACCGCTCAATAGCCTTACAGGCAGATATGTTTAATGACCCAAGAAGTAGGTTTTTTAAAAATGTTTTATTTTCTAATTTGAAAAAAGACCTAGATGGCAATGTCAAATTTAACCTAGAGTTTGATGTTGAACCATCGCTTCTTTCCTATAGGGACAATAGTTTAACAATGTTTGAAAATTTTGATAACACTGAGGGTGTTCAAGAAAATTATGAGGCGAAAGAACAACAAGATTTATTAGACAATAGTATTGAAGAAAACGAATAGCTTATGAAAAATATTTATTCAATCTTATTAATAATCATTACCGGAGTCGTTTTCTTTTTAGCGGTTGATCCTTTTTACAAAGAAGTTAAAGAGATAAAAGAGGATATTTCAACTTACGATAACGCCCTTGATAATTCAACCGAGCTTCAGAGATCAAGAGATGATTTGGTTTCTGTTTATAATAATATCCGTGATGAAGATAAAGAAAAATTAAAACATTTACTGCCTGATAATATTGGTAATATTGAACTAATCTTAGAAATAGAAAAGATTGCTAATTTGCACGGTATGCCAATTGGAGATATTGAATTTGACGCCAGAACACTAGACGGAGGAGAGAAAGGGGGGAAGGTGGCTCAAGCTAGCCCGAAAGACTTCTTACCTTATGGAGTTTTCCCCATGAAATTTAAAGTTACCGGAAAATATGAATCCTTTATTTCGTTCTTAAAAGAATTAGAACAAAACTTAAGAATAGTTGATGTTAAATCAATTGATTTTAAGGTTCCAGAGGCAATTGTTTCTTCTGACGGTCGAGTAACAGAAAATGATATATATGATTACACTTTAAAAATAGAGACATATTGGCTTAAATAAAATATGAAAAAGACAACCAAATTTTTAATAATAGTTTCAATTATAGGTGTTTCCTTGTTCTTAGGATTATATGGTCAGAAGGATAGAAAAGTCTCTTCTCTTGCTATGGGTAGTGCCCTAGAGAGCACGGCTGATTCTACAGCAAACCAAAAATCTCCCGTCGGTAACGAGATACAAGCAGAAATATCTTTTATCTCAACATTGTCATCTATAAAATCACTAAAAATTGACTCTTCTCTTTTCTCTGATATTTTATTTAGTAGGCTAAAAGATAATTCCGTCAAGATAGAGCCAGTTGTTCCCGGGCGTCCAAATCCATTTGCTCCAATAAGCGGAAAGCAAGACCAGTTAGCCTCGTCATCTAAGGTTACAACCACATCTCCAACCCAAATCACAAATAATTCAGCTGTTTTGAACGGGCAAGTTAATGTTGGGGCAAGCGATGATATTTCAGATATATATTTTGAATATGGACCAACAGAAGGATTAGGAAAGACAACGACAAGCATCAGTCAAACATCTTTAGTTGGAACATTTGTTAAAGGAGTTACTGGGTTATATCCAAGAACAGCTTATTTCTTTAGAGCCTGCGCTCGAATTAATAGAGTTGTTAGCTGTGGGGACATTGTATCCTTTACGACCAATTAATTTAATATGACATTAATAGAAGAACTAATCAAAAACGGCGTTCTTGATGCTAATCTGGCTATTAAAGCTGTTAAATTAGCAGAAGACAAATATGAAGGCAATTTAGATCAAGCAATGATTGATCTAAATGTTGACGAAGACAAAGTTTTAGATGTTAAGTCTAAAGTTTTTGGTATGCCAGTAAAAAGGATTGATCCCAAAAATATTTCACCTTCGGTTTTAAAAATGATTCCAGTAGATGCAGCTAGAAATTATAAATTTGCTCCACTTAATATTAGTGATAATTTTTTAGAGGTTGGAATAGTTGACCCTGAAAATGTTAAAGCCATAGATGCCCTAACTTTTATAACGGCCAAGTTTAACAAACCATTCAAACTATATCTAATTTCTTTTTCTCTTTATAAAAAGTTAATAGAAATGTATGACGGGAATTATAACCCAGAAGTTGAGCAAGCTCTAAACGAACTTGATACAGAAATTGCTAATGTCGGAGA
>DAOSXI010000005.1:5998-9167 GCA_035380385.1 Minisyncoccota bacterium | reverse complement strand
TATTCTATGTTGACAGAAATAAGTAAAGAGGATGAGAATATTGTTTCCCTAGAAGACCCAGTTGAGTATAAGGTGGCAGGAGTAAATCAGTCCCAAATTGCGCCAGAGATAGGATATACTTTTGCTACTGGTTTGCGGTCTATTTTAAGGCAAGACCCAAATGTCATTTTAGTCGGAGAGATTCGTGATAAAGAGACGGCCGAGCTAGCTATTCAGGCAGCCTTAACGGGTCACCTTGTTTTCTCAACACTTCACACCAATAGTGCTATTGGAGCAGTCCCTCGTCTAATAGATATGGGTATTGACCCATATTTAATTGCCCCAACTTTAAAACTTTGTATGGCTCAAAGGCTAGCCAAAAGAATACACCCAAACGGAAAGAAAAAAGTTTTGATGGATGAAGCTACTAGAGAAATGATTAATCACCAATTTGCTGATTTACCAGAAAAATATAAACAAGGATTAGAGATTAAAGATCATATACACGAAGCTGTCCCTTGTGAAGAAAGTGCTACGGGGTTAAAGGGGCGAATAGCTTTATTTGAAATGTTTGAAATAGATAGAGAGATGCAAGAAATAATAATGAAGAAGCCCCAAGAGCAAGAAATATATAAATTAGCCAGAGAAAAAGGAATGTTGACCATTAGAGAAGATGCGATTTTGAAATGTGCCCAAGGAGAAATCCCATTTAGTGAGATATACAATTTCTAGTTTATTAGTTATAATTACTTTAGTATGAATTATCAAACTTTAATAAATGAATTATTAGAAAATTTACTTGCTCAAGATGGCTCGGATTTACACTTAGGTGAAGGTCGTCAGCCTGCTATTAGAATAAATGGTCAGTTAATATTTTTAGCCAATTACAAACCTTTTGATAAAGCTATTATTTTAGGAATACTTGATATTTTAGTTGGTAAAGAGAAGTTAGAAAACTTAGAAAAGGAAAGATCAATTGATTTTTCGGCTAGTCTTAAGGACAATGAAATTCAGATTAGAGGAAATGCTTTTTATCAAAGAGGTCTTATTTGTGTAGCGATTCGTTTACTCCCTAAACCAAAGACAATAGAAGAGCTTAATTTGCCTACTATTTTAAAAGATTTTACTCGTAAAAAACAAGGATTCTTTTTAGTTGTCGGTCCAGTGGGGCAAGGTAAATCAACGACATTATCTGCCATGATAAATACGATTAACCAAGAGTCTTCCCAGCATATTTTAACTATTGAAGACCCAATAGAGATTTTATACAAAGCGGATAAGTCAATTATAAACCAAAGAGAAATAGGTAGTGATGCCCCTGATTTTCCACAAGCCTTAAAAGCTGCTTTTAGAGAAGATGTTAATGTTTTAATGATAGGCGAGATGAGAGATAGCGAAACGATGGCCGCTGCTGTGACAGCTGCCGAGACGGGTCATCTAGTTTTTGCGACATTACATACAAACAACGCCTCACAATCCATAGATCGTATTATAGATTCCTTCCCAGCCAATCAGCAAGGTCAGATTCGTTTGCAATTAGCCTCTAGTTTATTGGGTATATTTTCTCAGAGGTTAATTCCTCGTATTTCTGGAGGCAGGATACCAGCTTATGAATTATTGATTAACAATAAAGCAATCGCTAATTTAATTAGAGAAGAAAGAGTCCACGAAATAGATACAGTCATAGAAACATCATCGCAAGACGGAATGATAGATATGAATAGAAGTTTAATTGATTTAGTCCAAAAAGGTGAGATAAGCATGGAAAGTGCTTACCAGTTTGCCATTAACCCTAAGGCCTTAGAGCAAATGTTTTAATTATGTTATTCAATTACGAAGCATTTACAAATAGTGGAGAGAAGAAAACGGGAGCCGTTGAAGCAAACTCTAAAGATTTAGCCATTGCCGCTATTCAGCGTCGAGGTTTAATTGTCTCTACTATAACTGAGTCAGAAAAGAAAGCTTTCTTTAAAAAAGATTTATTTGAGAAGAAAAAAATACCAATGAAAGACATTGTGACAATGTCTAGGCAGATGTCCACTCTTTTTGAATCTCAGATTCCTGCCCTTAAGGCTTTCTTGCTTTTATCTGAAAATACACCTAATAAAAAACTAGCTGGTATTTTAGCTGAAGTGGCTGATGACATAAAAGGTGGAACATATATTTCAGCGGCTTTATCAAAACACAAAGAAGCTTTTTCTGAATTTTATGTCAATATGATTAAGTCGGGAGAAGAATCGGGCAAATTAACTCAAACATTTTCTTATTTAGCTGATTATTTAGACCGACAATATCAATTAACTTCAAAAACTAAGAATGCTTTGATTTATCCAAGTTTCGTTATTGGAGTTTTCGTTATTGTTATGATTTTAATGTTTACCTTCATTGTGCCGAAGCTTTCAGACATAATAGCTGAATCTGGAACAGAAGTACCTTTTTTCACCAAGATAATAATGGGAGCTAGCCAGATTTTTGTTAACTATGGACTTTATATGTTAGCTCTAGTGGTTGTTTTGGTTGTTCTTTTATTGAGATATGCCCGAACAGAAAAAGGTAAGATATATTTTGACCGATTAAAAATTACTTTTCCAATTATTAAAAATATATATCAAAAATTATATCTTTCAAGAATTGCCGACAATATGGATACAATGTTATCTTCTAGTATACCGATTGTTAGAGCCATAGAATTAACGAGTTCGGTTGTTGGTAATATAATTTACCGAGATATTCTGAAAGAAATTACGGAGTCTGTTAAAACGGGTAATTCATTGTCGGCATCTTTTGGCATGCACGAAGAAATCCCATCAATTATGTCAGGAATGATTAAAGTCGGGGAAGAGACAGGGTCGCTTGGAAACATATTGAAAACACTCGGTAGTTTTTATGGGCGAGAAGTTAATGAGGCGGTGGACTCTATGGTTAGTTTAATTGAACCAATTATGATTATAGCTTTGGGGCTTGGGGTTGGAGTTCTTTTAGCCTCAGTCTTGATGCCAATATACAATATAGCTGGAGGCATATCATAGATATCCACAGACTAAAGAATTTGCACAATTTAATAATATTTGTGATACAATATAATTATTAGACATTAAGGTCGGTCTTAAACAAAGACAAAAAGTTAAATTATTTTAAATATGAAAAAAAATAAAGGTTTTACACTTATTGAATTATTGGTCGTTATTGC
>DAOSXI010000005.1:0-5898 GCA_035380385.1 Minisyncoccota bacterium | reverse complement strand
ATAATTGCTATTCTTTCAACGATTGTGGTAGTTTCTATAAACGCAGCTAGGGCAAAAGGGAAAGACAGCGGAGCGATATCTCAACTAAACCAAGCTCGTAATCAAGCTGAAATTTATTACACCAAAACAGGTAGCTATAATGGATTATGTTCGCCTTCAACTCCAACATCAGAAGAAGTAGGAATATATGAATATGTTTTAGCGGCAGCAGAAACTATAGGTTTTGAACCTCCAGAAAATTATGTTCAGTCCCTAGAAGTATCGGGGGGTTATGCTTATCCGGCCCAAGGTTATGGTGTATATTATGCAAGGTGCCATGTGGCTCAGAATGATTTTCTTAATCCCCGCTGGGCAGCTCAAATTCCCCTGTTAAAAAAGGATTCAGACAATAGGCAACAATTTTATTGTGTAGATTCAACTGGTGAGGGTGTCATAACTACGGTTGACCTTGGAGATCAGACTCTTAGCTCAGCGACTCAATACCTTGAGTGTATTCCTACCCCAGAACAATAATCTATTTTTCTAAACTCAAATAAATGCTATAATTAGTGCATGGAAAACCTTGCACTAATTTTGTTTTTTATATTAGGAACTATCGTTGGTAGTTTCTTAAATGTTGTTATTTATCGTTTTAAAACAGGTAAAAAAATTACTCGTGGCAGGTCTATTTGTATGACTTGTGGTCGAAAATTAAGGTGGTATGAGCTTATCCCTGTTTTTAGTTTTTTAATTCAAAGAGGAAGATGCCGTCGTTGCCATAGCCGAATTTCCCCTCAATATATATTTGTTGAAATAGGCACTGGCCTCTTATTTGGGCTTGTTCTGTATAATTTCTTACCATATTTTTATTTTGCAATTTGGCCATCAATTCTACTTGTTTTACTACATCTAATTATATTTAGTTTATTGGTTGTAATTTTAGTTTACGATTTGCGCCATAAGATAATCCCTAATCATTTTGTTTATCCATTTATAATTATTTCTCTACTTTTAGTTTTTATTAATCCTCTACCAGTTGGACCACTGTTTATTTGGCCAGGCTGGACTAGTTTATTATCCGGTCCAATATTGGCTTTACCATTTGTTCTTCTGTGGTCTTTTTCTCGAGGTCGTTTAATGGGGCTAGGTGACGGGAAGTTAATCTTAGGAATTGGTTGGTTCTTGGGGCTAGGAGCAGGCCTGTTCTCTTTGATTTTAGGTTTTTGGATTGGAGCTTTAACGAGCCTAATCTTAATAATTTTCTCACCAAGAATACTTGGTTTCAGGAAAAGAAAGATAGACATGAAAACAGAAGTTCCCCTAGCACCATTTCTAATTATTAGCCTAATTATCACTTTTTTCTTTAGTTTTGATGTAGGCACATTGGCTAGATTATTTGGCTAAAATGTTTAGAATATTTAAAAAAAAATTAAATAACCAAAGACAAAAAGGTATGACCTTAATAGAGCTTTTAGTGGCTTTGGTCATATTTTCTATTATTACCGGAATTGTTTTATTTAATTATGGAGATTTTAATGCCTCTTTAACAATGCAAAATTTAGCTGATGATATTGCCTTGACGGTAAGAAGGGCCCAAAGTTATGCTATTGGGGTTAGGGGAAGAAGTGGAGATTTTAATATTGGTTATGGGGTCTATTTTGACATAACACAATATAATTCAGAGTCTCCTGATACAGATCTTTACGACGGGACAAACAAATCTTTTATTTTATACAAAAAGTATATTCCTCTTGATTCTGGCTCAAGTGATTTTTCCCCAGTTTACGAAAATGAAGATGGAACTTGCGACGGCAGTAATAGTGATTGCCTAGAAATGCTTTACATCACAAGTTCTGATTATATTAGTGAGATAAAGGTTAAACCGTCGGCAGGGGACGAGCAGGCTCTTGGTGAGGATAATCCCCAAGGGGTTAATATTCTGTTTATAAGGCCAAATCCTGAACCATATATTTGTGTTATGGATAATAGTCTTTGCTGGGGAAGTACGGTTTTATTACCCTCGGATAAGCCGTCCATAGAATATGTTAAAATTAAGATTTCTAGTCTTAAGGATTTAGATTCAGAAAAATTTATAACAATATCTAATACTGGTCAAATAAGCGTTTCAAATAAAGATGACTAAAAAATATAAAAATAAAGAAAAAGGTTTTACTTTAATTGAGCTAATGGTGGCAACATCTATTTTCTCTATGGTTATGCTAGCTTCATTGGGTGCATTATTTACCCTGCTAGGAGCTTCTAAGAATTCTAGAGCGACTCACACAGCCATGGATAATGTTAATTTTGCTCTAGAGAGCATGACAAGGTCTATCAGGATGGGTAGTAAATATTATTGTGTACTCGGAAATGAATTACCCGGAAGTCTTACACAAGGGCAGAATTGTATAGATACCCCCGGAACGGCAATCTCTTTCTTGCCACAAGGGACAGACCCTAAACCGGTTAGTTACAAGTTTGCTTCTAATAACAATGTGGATACTATCGAAAGATGCAAAGAACAAGACTGTGTGCAAGTAATATCTGACGCTGTTGATGTTAAAGAGTTAAGTTTTTATGTAGCTGGGGCTGAAGATGAAGCAGAACAACCTCGTGTTTTTATAAAACTAGAAGGAGAAGTCAAGGTTAAAGAAGAAACAATACCTTTTTTCATTCAAACATTTATAAGTCAGCGTAATTATTAAATATGGTAAACATAAAACTAAAAATAGAAAACAAAAAGATTTCTAGTCATAAAGGAGGATTCACCTTGGTGGAGGCCATGTTTGCTATATTTATTTTAACATTTGTGGTTGTTGGATTAATGACTGTGGTTTCAAGTAGTTTATATTCAGCCAGATATGCTAAACAAGAAATAACAATGAACTTCTTAATTCAAGAAGCACTAGACGGTATAAGGAACGATAGAGATAATAAGGTTTTTTTGGGTGGTGAAAGTTGGGAAAGTTTTATTGATCGATATATTAATAAGTGCTCGGAAAATAGTGGTTGTCAAATAGAGATTGGGGTAGAGGGTATAAAGGAAATTAAACCTTGTGACAGCGATGGTCCTTGTGGGGAAATTTATTTACACGAAGAAGCAGATGTTCCTTATAATCACAACGACGGAGGAGGAGAAAATACTTACATGAGAAGATATATTGTAGCCAGAGAAAAAATACAAGAATTAAAAAGTTATGAAATAGACAACGGCGAAGATGAACCAGTAATAATACCAGGGGAATATATTTCCGAGCTAGAAATAGAAGTTCATGTAATTTGGGAACCTAGAAATAGTAGTTTGTCCAAGAAAAGACCACCAGTTAAGATGACATTGTTAGATTGGAGACAATAATAAAATTATAATAATATGGTGAAAAAATACAAAAAAAATAAAGGAGGTTATGCAATGCTATTCACTGTGGTGGTGGTCAGTGCGATTTCGGTTATTACTGCAGGTCTAACAAACATCGCCTATAAACAAATAACCCTTTCTTCTTTAGCTAAAGATTCTCAAACTGCTACGATTTGGGCCGATACAGCCAATGAGTGCGCTCTCTTTTTTGAGCAAGTAGCAATTAAGCATTTGTTAGGTCAAAACCCGCTGACGAACGAATGGACTTGTGGGGGGATTAATTTTGAAATTGACTGGGGAGATATGGATGATTTAGAATTTTACGAATCAGGAAATTATAACTATGAACTGAGCGCACAAGACGATCAACCAAAACAGCCATGTTTTGAATTTAGTGTTGAGTCTGTCCAAGATGAAAGCCAGGTTAAGAATGTAACTATAGAATCTAGCGGTTTTAATATTTGTGATAAACAAAATATTAGAGCTGTCGAAAGATCATATAGAATTAATTATAATGGAGAATATGCGCCAGGTTACTAAACCCAAAGCAAAAGAAAGAATAGTTAAACTACGGCAGAAAATAGCAGAGCTTCAAGAGGAATATCATGTTTATGATAATCCTTCTGTTTCTGATGAGGTTTATGATTCTTTGCTTAGAGAATTAAGAGACTTAGAAAAGAAGCATCCTGAATTAATTAGTTCTATTCAATCTCCCACAGAAAGAATTGGGGGGAAGCCTCTTGATTCTTTTAAAAAAGTTAAACATCAGACAAGGATGACTAGCTTAAACGATGTCTTTTCTTATGATGAAGTTAGAGATTGGCAAAATAGAATCTCTAAATTAGCAGGGAGTGATTTATCCTATTTTTGTGAATTAAAGTTAGATGGATTATCAGCTTCTTTAGTATACGAAAAAGGCAATCTGGTTCGTGGGGCAACTCGGGGTGATGGTTTAATTGGTGAAGATATTAGCCAAAATGTCAGAATGATATACGATATTCCCCTTAAACTAAAAGGTCCTGTGCCTGATTTTCTAGAAATTAGGGGAGAGGTTGTTATGTCCAAGAAAGCATTAGAAGATTTAAACAAAAAACAAGAAAAATTAGGTAAAAAGACTTTTGCTAATACCAGAAATGCTGCCGCTGGTAGTTTAAGGCAATTAGATCCTAATATCGTTAAAGAAAGGAATCTTAATTTTTTTGCCTGGGACTTAATCTTAATGGAGGAAGACGAGAAGAAATTAAATATTTATAATCACTCTGAAAAACACAATTATCTGAAAAAAATAGGATTTAAAACCTCACCGAGAGAAAAGAAGGTTAAAAACATTGATGAAGTTTTTGTTTTTTTAGAAGAAGTTGAAAAAATAAGGCAGAAATTACCCATTGGAACTGATGGGTTAGTTATATCAGTTGATGATTTAAAGACAAGAGATAATTTAGGTATTGTTGGTAAGGCTCCTAGGCATTCAGTGGCTTATAAATACCAAGCAGAAAGAGCCACAACAATTTTAAAAGATATTAAGGTTAATGTTGGGCGAACGGGAGTCTTAACGCCGGTGGCTTATTTTAATGAAACACCGGTGGCCGGCTCTGTTGTCTCTAAGGCAACTCTTCACAATATGGATCAAATTAAGCGATTAGGTTTAAAAATAGGTGATACTATTGTAATTCAAAAAGCTGGAGATGTTATACCTGAAGTTGTAGAAGTTATTAAAGACATGAGAAGTGGCAAAGAAAGAGATTTTAAAATGCCAGATTTTTGCCCAGTTTGTGGAAGTAAAATTGAACAAAAGATTTCTTCAAATAAAGATAAATCAGTGGCTTACTTTTGTCTAAATAAAAAATGTGAAGCCAGAAATGCAAGAAGCCTATATCACTTTGTTAGTGCTTTTGAGATATACGAAATAGGCCCCAAAATAATAAATCGATTGAAAGATGAAGGCTTAATTAGTGATGCTTCTGATTTATTTATTTTAGATAAATCAGATTTAGCGGGGCTTGAGAGGTTTGGGCAGAAATCAGCCTTAAATATAATTAATTCAATTAATGAACATAAAAAAATTCCTCTATGGCGTTTTATATACGCCCTTGGTATTTTGCAAGTTGGAGAACAGACAGCTCGTGATTTAGCTAATTATTTTAATACCATAGACAAGATTAAAAAAGCAACCATTGAAGAAATTGGCTCTATTCCAAATATTGGGCCAGTTGTTTCGCTCAACATATTTAATTATTTCAAAGATGGGAAAAATATTAAATTTATTGATAGTTTATTTAAAAATGGAGTTTCTATTGAAAAAGAAAAAAATGTTAGCCAAAATCTTGCCGGTAAAACTTTTGTTTTAACAGGGACATTACCAAATTTAGGAAGAGATGAGGCCAAAAAGATGATAATTGGAAGAGGTGGAAAAGTTTCTTCCTCTGTTTCGGCAAAGACCGACTATCTTTTAGTCGGTGAAAATCCGGGTAGTAAATACGAAGAAGCAAAAAAAATAAAGATTAAAATAATTAACGAACGCGAGTTCCAAGAATTGTTATAATTTTTCCCACATGTCCGACATGTGG
>DAOSXI010000004.1:1703-16719 GCA_035380385.1 Minisyncoccota bacterium | reverse complement strand
CAACTAATATGATAGTATCTCTTAGTAGGTAATCTATTTATTTCTATCGGAAAATACACATTGAGAGAAAGAATCAACAATCAAATAAAAGCGCCCGAGGTTAGAGTGATCTCAAACGAAGGTGATAATCTTGGTGTTTTGAGTGTTAAAGAAGCTCTTGCTAAAGCTGAGAGTTTGGGTCTGGATTTGATTGAAATATCTCCTAATGCAAAACCCCCTATAGTTAAAATAGCAGATTACGGTAAGTATAAGTACAATCAAAACAAAAAACAAAAAAAGACCAAAGCGGGGACTAAGCTAACTGAAACTAAGTCTATCCAAATTAAGATAGGGACTGGAGAAAATGACTTAGCTCTTAAGGCTAGAAAAGCTTCAGAGTGGTTAAAAGAAGGACATCGCATAAAAATAGAATTATTCTTATCAGGACGTTCTAAATATATGCAAGAATCTTTCTTAAAAGACCGCCTAGATAGAGTCTTGCACTTAATTACCGAAAACTTTAAAATTGCCGAAGATTTTAAAAAGGGTCCTAAGGGCCCAACAATTACTATAGAAAAAGATAAATCATAAATTATGGCTATCAAAACAAATAAATCATTAACCAAAAGACTTAAAATTACCAAAAAGGGTAAGATTTTATCTCGTGCCCCTGGTTTTAATCACTTTAACGCTAAACAATCTAGAAAAAAACAACTAAATGGTCGCAAGCTAAAAGAGCAAAAGTTTTCAAATAAAATTAAAAGAACTTATTTACCAAATATCTAAAAATAAAATATGACAAGAGTTAAAAATGGAATAATAAAAAATAAGCGTCGAAAAAATATTCTATCCCAAGCTAAGGGTTTCCGTTTTGGGCGTAGTACTAAAGTTATTCAAGCCAAAGAGGCTCTGATGCACGCCGGTAATTATTCTTTTGATCACAGAAAAAACAAAAAAGGGGATGCTAGGAAAAATTGGACACTTAGCCTAAATGCTGCTATTCGTCCATTCGGTATGTCTTATAGTGTTTTAATAGATAAACTTAAAAAGAAAAATATCACCCTGGATCGTAAAATCCTATCAGACTTAGCTCGAAAAAACCCTGAAACATTTGAAAGAATTGTAAAAAGTATATAAAACAAAAAACCACGAAAACATCGTGGTTTTTTGTATATCTAATCTACGGAAAAACCAAAAAAGGGGGTCAGTGTCAAAGGTCCGACCTTTGACAACTTAACTTCGCGATCGCGAAGCTGGTTGGTAAGGAAGAAAAAGATCAGACCTTTGATATTGGCACTTGGCCTCGCGGAAAAGATTGTTGTTTCAAAAAACATTGAGGAGGACGACGGTCCGAGCATAGGAATTTGAGAGTATTGAAATATCCGCGTTTTTTGAGGCAATAATCTTTGAAGCGGGGTGAGATTGGTCTACCATCAATTTCGCGGTCGCGAAGCTGGTGGTAAAAAGGGGGGTAATTTTTTAGATTAGATTTACCATCAATTTCGCGGTCGCGAAGCTGGTGGTAAGATATTTTTTGAGACGATAATATTTGGAGCAAGACAAAAAGACTATTTTGAGTAGTCGGACTACTCAAAACTACTCAAAACTACTCAAAATATAACCCAGCTTCGCGCCCGCGAAGCTGGGTTAATGTTCCCACATGTCCGACATGGGGGAAATTATTTACAATCCAAAAATACATGTTCCCCTGAATCTGGAGCATAAGCTGAAACACCTAATTCATCATTTAGTCGTTGAGCTAAAAACATTGAAGATTTGGGTTCCCCCATCGTAACAAAAACTTTTTTAACTTTCTCCGCTGTATTTTCAACAAACTCAACAAGGTGACTTGAATCTTTATGCCCAGAATATCCGTCAATAAAAACGATTTTAGCCCTAACAAAAACATCTTGCCCCATTATCCTAACTTTTTTAGCCCCATCTTGAATCATTCGCCCCATAGTCCCCATTGTCTGATAGCCAGTTAAAAGTAAAATATTCTTCTTGTCCGGTAGATAATTTTTCTCGTGGTGTAAAACCCTACCCCCGTTAGACATTCCGCTACCAGCTATAATTATTTTAGGTGAAGGTACTTTTAATATGTCTTTTGAGTCTTCAGTCTCAGGGGTCTTAGTCAAGCCCGGAAAATCAAATAAATTATCACCTGATTTAATAAGATTTTGGGCAGTTTTGTTAAAGAATTTATCCGATCTCAAATATATTTCTGTTAATTTAATAGACAAAGGAGAATCTAAAAAGACAGGCATAGCTGGTACTATATTATTTTCAACTAAAGAATTTATTTCATAAAGTAATTCCTGTGTTCGCTCTAATGAAAAGGTTGGGATTATTAAAACCCCCTTTCTTTTATAATTATCTTTAATTATTTGTTCTAGCTTTTTCTTTCTTTCGTTTCTATTTTCATGATCCCTATCTCCGTAAACAGATTCCATAATTAAATAATCAACATCTGTTATTTTTTCAGTATCAGGTAGAAGAGGAGATGGTGAATTACCTAAATCGCCCGTAAAAATAATTTTCTTTCCATTATAAATAATTTCTAACATTCCCGAGCCTAAAATATGACCAGCGTCTTTAAAAGAAAAAGAAAAATCGCCTTCGTCAATCTTCTCTCCATAGGAAAGACCCTTCCACATATCCATAGCCTTTTTTATATTTTCGGTTGTGTATACCTTGGATAAATCATATTTAGTATCTCTAGAAACTAAATTAGCCATATCTTCTAACATATAGAGAGTGATGTCTTTTGTGGGCAAAACAGAAAATATTTTTCCCCGAAAACCATCATTAATAAGTTTAGGAATTCGTCCGATGTGGTCAATATGAGCATGGGTAATAAATAAAAAGTCTATTTCTGCTGGATTATAAGAAAAATCATCCCAGTTTAATTCATCATCTACATCGCTACCTTGAATTAACCCACAATCAATTAAAAACTTTTTACCGCCTCCTTCAACTAAAAAATTAGCTCCGGTCACCGTGCCGGCTCCCGAGCAAAAAGTTAATTTTAATTTTTTATCTCCTCCCATTATTTCTTTATTATACACGATAAAGATAAAAATGAAAAATAAAAAATCCTTTTTGCTAAAGGATTCCTTGTTAGGACTATCGAAGTATGTATTACCATAGCTCTAAAGCTAAGTGGGAACGAGATTGGTAGAGATTTGTTAACATTATTTTGTATACAGCTCCCTAACAAAACTTACTATCCCCTAAAAAATTGTTCTAGGTAACACATTTCAAATAATCCTAACTTGATTATACCCTTAATGCATATCTAATCAAGTCTTTTTTTCAAAAGAGCATATTTTTGACAATCGTTCAAGTTTAATTTAGAGACCCAAAAACAAAAATCACCCATAGGGTGATTTTTGTTTTTATTATTTTATCTTTCTTTGAGTGTATTTTTCCAAAGCTGATTCATAAGAAAATAATTCCGGTTCTGAAAACCAATAACCAATCTCTTCTTCAGCTTCTTTTTTATTACCCGAGGCGTGAATAACATTAGAAACCCCAATACCATGCTCCGAGGCATAACCAAAACTCATATGAGCATAATCTCCCCTAATTGTTCCTGGTAAAGCAGACTTTGGTTCTGTGGAGCCAACCATTTTCCTGACTAAATCAACAGCTTCTACACCCTCTAAGACAAAAGCAATTACTGGCCCTTCTGTCATCATCTTAACAGTCAATTCAAAAGCTTCTTCCCCTCGCCTAGAAATCATTTTACTAATATCTTCATAGTGGTGATAATACTGCTCCCTCCCAGGCTGAAGCATTTTAGCTCCAACTATTTTTAATCCTGCTTTCTCAAAACGAGATAATATCTCACCAACAATACCACGAGAAACAGAATCTGGTTTAAATATAATTAAGGTTCTCTCTATATCTATCATATTATTAAAAATTAACTTATAAATTAAATATTATAACACCGACTTTACGACTTGCAAATAATTAATGGAATCTTTCCATAATTTCCTCCTCAACTTCTTCTAGTGGTCTCCCGTATTTCAGATAAGATAATTGTTTTATTTTTTCAGCCATCTCGGGGCTATTTTTTGTACCAAAACTATCAGCTAAACTATAATGAGAAATCATATTAAATGGTTTTGTCGGTATACCTCCAATTAACATATTCACATAAGAATTGAAATTTTCTAATTTAAGAATATCCGAAGCTGAAAAAGTAGGTTTTAATCTTGGTTCAAGTACTGTGGCGTCTTCTGGGCTAACTCTATAAACAACCATAGATCCCACATTTCCAAAAACCGCATTTTTTATCCCTTCTTCTAATTGAGAAATGTATTGGTGAGCTACAGTCAAAGATAGATGGTATTTACGAGCCTCAGATAAAATGGAAGCAATTGAATCTGTCGTCACATTTTGAAACTCATCAATATACAAGTAAAAATCATTCATTACTTGTCCGTGAGGCACATCCGCACGAGACATCGCGGCCATTTGAATTTTTCCAACGAGCAAAAGACCTATTAAATTAGCATTTATTTCTCCCAGTCTACCTTTTGATAAATTGACCAATAAAATCTTTTTGTTATCCATTATCTCCCTAAAGTTAAAAACTGATTTTTTCTGCAAAACAACCGGCCTCATAATATCGTTAGATATAAAATTATCAAATTTAGAAGAAATATATGGTACAAATTCTGATAAAGCCTGTTCCCCTTTAACATTTAGGGCACTTTTCCAAAATTCTTTAACTATTGGGTTACGACATTTCTCTAGTAAATTATTACGATACTCTTCATTAGTTAAAACCCTAGTAATATCAAGCAAGGTGGCTTGTTCATTGGGGTCATCCATTGCAAGAAAAGCACTATTCTTAAAATACTGTTCAAACATTGGACCCCCAACCGTTTTCATATCAAAAAGCTTATTAAAAATATTTATTAACTCATTAATTACAAAAGTTTTCTGTTCTGGATATTTAGGGTCATATTCAAGTAAGTTTAAACCCATTGGCCTAGCGGTATAAGCAGGATCAAAATAGATAACATCATCTATTCTTTCCTTTGGAATATTACCCAAAATATATTGAACATCTGAACCATGAGGGTCTATAAAACAACAACCTTCCCCGTTTTTAATGTCCTGAATTATCATATTCTTCAAAATGGTGGTCTTTCCTGTTCCTGTCTGACCTACAACATAAAGATGTCTTAGCCTATCTTCTTTAGCCATCCTAATTTCTGTTTCTTGACCCCGATAATTATTTATACCCAAAAGGAGTCCTTCACTTCCTATATTAAGAGGAGCTGGAGAAACACCAGCTGGAGCTTCTTTTAATTGAGGCGAAACAACTCCTTGGGGAAAATGAAAGATGGTGCTTAGTTCTTTTAAGTTTAAATCAAGCGATTTATTAGATTCAAAAACACGATAAGTAAAACTCCTCATTAGTTTAGCTAAATCATTACCCTTTGGTCTTTTAAAATTAAAACCGTTTCTGTCTGCCTCGTTAAATTGATTAAAGGCTGCTTCCATCTCTCCTAAGACGCTTTCCGTCCTTTCTTTATTGTCCGTTGAAACAACTATTCTGATATTAGCCTCCATAATCATACTTTTAATCTTTTCTTTTAGACTTTCTACAGCTTTTTCGTCTGTCTTTTTTTCTTTATCTTCTTTTGTTTTATCTTTGTCGGAAGGAGAAGAGGATATAAAATCTTTAAAGAACGAGCCTATTTCTTTAGTGGCTTGTTTGAAAGATGAAGCAGTCGCGTCTTTTAGAGAAACTCCTTTTTTAACCTCTTCTAAAATAGATTGGTATTTTTTAATTAAATTATCTCCCTTGGGGCTAATAATTATTTGGATGGCAGCTCCCTCTCCTTGTTTCTTTAGTTTAGTGAAAATATTTAAAATTATATTGAGAGGGTCATAATCAAGCGTGTCATAAAGTTTTATTGGAAAAACTGCTTTATTTTTTAACTCTGCATAAGATCCAAGAGAATATCCATTTTCAGAAAAGATATTATAATCATCTGGGACTTCTATAATTTTAGCGTTAGAGTGGATACCAAGTAAAAGCTTTTCAAATAAATCAGCCTTACTTGACGGCACAGCAGTATAAAAAACAAAATCATTTGCTTCTGATGATAAAGCAATCTCTAAAGCAAAACGATTACCTTCTTTGTTATCTTTACCCTCAGCCACCGACGACATACCAGAATAAAATTGTTCCATTGCCCCTAATAACTCCTTTAAGTTTCTTTTATTTCCTCCCTCGCTATTTTCCACCGGTAAACTAATTTCAAAAAGTTTCATCTTAAGCGTCTTTTCTAAAGGACTCTGCTCTTTTAATCCAGGAATTTTTCCCGCACTTGCTAAGTATTGGACGAGAAAGCGATGAAAATCATCATCTATATGAGGATTATTTAATTTTTCAACTAAAGATAATGCATTGGAAATTCCTTTTTCCATTACTATGGCCAAAAGCTCTTCCATTTTTTTGTCATGTGGCTCTGGGTGTAATCGTAAAATTATTTCTTCTTTAGCTTTCTCTTTTAACAAGCTACTCTTCTTCATAACCTCCTCTGCGGGATGTTTTTCGTAATCCGAAATAACCCTTTCGGCTAACTCTTCTTTAGAGATTTCTTGTTTAGAAGATAAAACTTCTTTTTCTTTTTCAGCTAAACGCTCTCTCAAAAAAGATAACTCTTCTTCAGGGTTTTTGAATTTTGGGGTTTCTTTAAAACTTAATTCTTCCATAACAATATAATATAACTCTCTAAATTATATCATATTTAATATTTTTATTATATCTTAGTTATAATTTCTGGATCTTTATCGGTAATTAAAATAGTGTGCTCAAAGTGAGCCCCCCGAGAACCGTCAACCGTTTCAAGCGTCCAGTCATCTTCTGCTACAACAATACCATCTCTACCGGTATTTAGTATTGGCTCTATAGCAATTATCATACCAGGCTCTAACCTTGGACCACTTCTTGCTCTACCATAATTAGGAATATATGGATCTTCATGAAGCTTTTTACCAACTCCATGCCCAGCTAATTCTTTAATAATATTAAATCTTCTGTTAACAAAAGATTGAATGGCGTATCCGATATCACCAACAGTAGCCCCACCACAAGCAGCCCAAATACCAGCCTCTAAAGCCCCCTTTGTAACCTCAATTAGTTTCTTATCCTTATCTGAAATTTTCCCAACTGGAACAGTGATAGCATGATCAGTAAATAAACCATCATACTCTAGCCCTAAATCCAAAGAAACAATATCTCCATTTTTTAATATCTTGTCTTTTTTTGGTAAACCGTGAACTAATTCTTCATTGACCGAAATACAAATAGAAGCCGGAAAAGGATAAGAGGCTCCGTCTGGTTTATAATTTAAGAAAGGAGATTTTCCCCCAGCTTCTTTTATATATTTAGAGGCATATACATCTAATTCAAAAGTAGATATTCCCGGTTTAACATGTTTGGCAACTTTTTGTAAAATTTTAGCTAAAATTTTTCCCCCTTCTCTAATTTTCTTTATTTCTTCTTCTGTCTTTATTATTATTTTCATTTTCAAATATTTCAATTAAACTAATTTATGATCGTTCCCTTAAAGGGTTTATTGTCTAAATAATTTTTTAAATTATTTATATCCTTGCCATTTAAGATAACAACTTCTAACCCTGAATTTTGAGCTTCACAAGAAGCGATTGGGTCAAATGGAATATTGCGACCAGGTATCCACTCGTTTGGAAATAGAAGCATAAAATCCAACCATTTAATTTTTTCTATTGGTTTAGCCGTTTCGTCTTTTTGGGGATCTTTGTCATAAACATAATCTATGTTTGATAAATTAATAACAGTTTTAGCCCCCAAGCTTTTAGCCGAGTGAATAGCCGCTAAATCACTACTGTTACCCGGCTTCCAACCTCCTCCTACAATAACCGGTTTGGTTGTTTCAGGAATAAAATCAGGATCAGTGATAATTTTATTAAAAGCCAGATTGCCAAGAGCTACCCTTATAAACTCAGCATTAACACGAGTAATAGCAATTCCAAGCCAATCTAAATCTTCATTTGTTGGATTGGTTATTTCCTTTAATGCATTATTATAATTTCGGCTTATCTTGCCTCCCCCTGTGATTAAAACAAATTCATAACCTTTATCAACATACTCTTTGATAAAGGAAACGAAAGACTTAACAAAGGGAGAATCGATATCATCTGGTACAATCAACGAACCTCCCAAGGACATTACTATTTTTTTATTTTCCATATTAAATATTTAATTCTTTTATTAAATTATAATGTATCTCTTCTATTGTCCCTTCTCCGTCTATTTCTAAATAGCGAAAAAATGAATCTCTTTTGATTTCCTCTATCATTGGATGAGTTAAGCGGTCAAATTCATCTAGTCTTTTATCTATGGCCTGATCTTTATCATCAGCTCTTTGTCTTAAAAGCATCCTCTCTTTAACGCTTTTTCTAGAAACATCAATATTTACAACGATTGGTTTCTCTCTTTTAATATATGTTAAAAATTGTTTAATTATATTAAGCTGATCTAAACTACGAGGGAAGCCATCAAAAAATAATATAGCGTCTTCTTCTGCTTGCATTACAGCCTCGTTTATAAAAAGAGCGTTAGTTAAAAAATCTGGTTGAAATTGCCCTTTTTCCATAGTTGCCTCTTTCGCCATTTTTTGAACAAAACTATCTCCATTAAAAAAATTACAAAAAATGTTACCCATAACTATTTCTCTTATCTTTATGTCTTTATCTTGAGTCTCTAAATATTTCTTTAATAAATCTATTTGTGTTCCCTTGCCCGAGCCAGAACGCCCGACAAAAATAATTGTTTGCGGTTTAGTATTCATATATAAATAATTATATCTAAAAATATTAAAAACCCCAACTTTTTGGGGTTTTTAATATTCTCTCATTGAAAGTTGAGCATCTGTCTTTTTGATCAGGTCTAAAACCACAGAAACAACAATAAGAAGTGATGTTCCGCCAATTGAAAAGGAAGTAATGCCCGTAATTGATTTCATGACTAAAGGCAAGACGGCTATAACCCCCAAGAAAACAGCTCCCATCATCGTTGTTCTATTTAATATTTTTGATAAATATTCTTTGGTTGAAGCACCTGGTCTAATACCAGGGATAAAAGCTCCGTTCTTTTGTAGGTTAGTCGAGATTTGTTCTGGGTCAAAAGTAACAGCAGTGTAAAAATAAGTAAACAAGAAAACTAGGATGAAATAAGTGATTGAATAAATCCAAGTATTATTAACAAACCACATTAAGCCATTTGAAATTGATACCCAAAATGCATTAGTGGAGGTTGCTAAAAGGCTACCGATCATTTGAGGGAAGAGTAAAATAGACAAAGCAAAAATTATTGGAATAACTCCAGCTTGATTCACTCTAATTGGTAAATATGTTTGTGTTCCACCAGAGACATGTTCGCCCCTTATCTGTTTGGCGTAAGTTACCGGAACTGGCCTTTCTGCTTCTGAAACCATAACCACTCCTGCAACAATTAAAGCTCCAATTATCAAAAATAAAATGTAAGTCGGTAAATTAGCTACATCAAAAGTAAACAAAAATTGTGATAAGGCTGTTGGAATACTGGCGACAATACCAGCGAAGATAATTATTGAGACTCCGTTACCAATTCCAAACTCAGACATCAATTCTCCTATCCACATAATAAACATAGACCCTGCAACAACTACAGAAATGTTAGTGATCATCCCAAAAATAGACAGGTCACCTAATATTCCTTGTTTACCCAAGAAAGAAAGTAAAGCTAGTCCTTGAACTAAAGCGAGCGGAACAGTAATTAAACGACTAATTTGATTGAACTTCTTTCTGCCAATTTCTCCATCCTCTTGATACATCGCTTTTAATCTTGGAGACATCATCGTTAATAACTGCATAATAATTGAGCCTGTAATGTAAGGACCAACTCCAAGCATTATAATAGACAAAGTTGAGAGTCCTCCTCCCGAAAAAATATTTAGGACACCCAAGAATTGATTATTATTTATAAAGGTCTGAAGTTTCAAAATATCAACTCCAGGTATTGGAATAGCTGAAAGCAATCTAAAGACAATTAAAGCCCCAAGAATAAATAAGATTCTAGACCTTAGAATCTTATCGCTAAACATCATTTTTATTTTTTTCCAAACTATTTCCATTTTATTTAGGAAGTCTTATTTTACAGAACCCCCTGCTTTTTCTATTTTAACTCTTGCTGGTAGAGAAACCAAGCAATCTGTTATAGATAATTTCTTATTTATTTCACCTTGAGCCAAAATCTTAACTTTTGGCATTTTCCCTTTCTCTAATTTAATTAGCTTCTCTTCTAGTAAAGCTTTTCTATCAACAACAGACCCGTCAGCAAAAATATTTAAAGATTCTAGGTTGACTGGTTTTGGCTTTGTTTGGATAGAATTAAAACGATAACCTCTTAATTTAGGTAACTTCTTAATAATATCCCTTAATTGAGGGCGTCTTTTATTACCAGCTCTAGCTGTTTGACCTTTACCTCCGCGACCAGAAGTTTTACCCCTGGTTCCACCACGGCCAACTTGCCTGGCTTTCTTGTTTGGATGTTCTCTTTTAATTGAATGTATTTGCATAATTAATCTTTTTTATCTTCTACTGTCTTTGAAGATTCTTCATTTTCTAATTTTTTGGAAACTACTTGATTGTCTTTCAATTTTAGTAAGGCTTTATATGTAGCCCTAGCGTTATTTAATTTATTTTTACTTCTTGAATTTATCTTAGCGGTAATATCTTTTAGTCCAGATAAAATCAACATTTCTCTAACAGTACTTCCAGCAACTAACCCCTTACCTTTATTGGGTTTAATTATAACACTTGAACTGGTGTGTTTGGCTGAAACTTCATGAGGGATTGTCATATTTTTATCAACCTTAATCTTAAACATACTCTTTTTAGCTTGGCGAAGAGATTTATTTATTGCAATAGCCGTGTCTCCCCCTTTTCCTGTACCTAATCCTATAGACCCCTTCTTGTCTCCAATAGCCATCGCTACAGCAAAAGTCATTCTTCTTCCTCCAGCAACCACACGGGTTACGCGACGAATAGAAATTATTTTTTGTTCAAAATCTGGCTTAGGTGTTTGAAAAGTTGCCTTTGGAAAACGACCACCAGAATCTCTTTTACCTCGGAAGGGTTGTTTGTTAAATCCGGGTTTGTTATTTATTGTTTTTGTATCTGTGTTGTCCATAATATTAAAAATCTAAACCAGCTTCCCTGGCTGCATCAGCTAAAACTTTTACCCGACCAGTGTACTTGAAACCATTGCGATCAAAAATACATTTCTTTATCTTTTTATCAAGACTGGCTTTGGCTATTTCTTGTCCGACTAATTTAGCTCTTTCAGCCTTAGAACCTTTATCTTTTTTAACATCTGAAGCCGAAACTAGAGTCTTTCCGTTTTCGTCGTCTATCATTTGAGCATAAATAAAATTATTTGAACGAAAAACCGAAAGGCGAGGGCGATCTTTTGTTCCCCTTATCTTGGCTCTAATTTTTGCCTTTAATCTTATTCTTTTTTCTATTTTTTTATTTGCCATATACTTCTTAATTAAGCTGCTTTCTTACCTTGCTTTCGACGAATAACTTCATCGGAATAACGAAAACCTTTTCCTTTGTATGGTTCTGGCTTCTTGTGAGCCCTGACAAAAGCTGTAAAATGACCAACTTGCTCTTTATCAATACCAGAAACCGTTATGTTATTTTTTTCAGCTGTAACTGTTAATCCTTTAGGTATTTCAATTTTAACAGGGTGAGAAAATCCAAGAGCTAAGTTAAGAGTATCTCCTGAAACATCAGACTTAAAACCAACTCCTTCTAAAATTAATTTCTTAGTATATCCTTCATTTACTCCTATGATCATGTTTTTAACATGAGAAGCGTATGTTCCCCAAAGAGCATTAACCTTTTTATCTCCTTCTTTTTGTGGAACAAAAGTGATATTTGAGCCTTCAATTTTTATGTCAATCTGACCAGGAAAATCTCTAACCAAAGTTCCCTTTGGTCCTTTTATGGTTATCTCTGTGCCGTTTTGATTAACTTCTGTCCCGGCTGGAATTATTAATGTTTGTTTTCCTACTCTGCTCATATAATTACCAAATTTTAAACAAGGCTTCACCTCCAACCATTTCTTTAGAAGCTTGCTTGTCTGTTAATATTCCCTTAGGGGTTGATAAAACAACCATTCCGTAATTGCTAATTCCTTTTTTAATGTCTTTAACTCCTTGATAAACCCTCTTAGATGATTTTGATATTCTGTTTATTCCAGAAACAACCGCGCGACCATCATTTTTATAAGATAGTTCAATTTCTAAGACAGGAAAACCTTTTCTTGTCTTTTTATTAACTGATTTTAAATATCCTTCTTTAACTAAACAATCAGCAATGGCTGATTTAATTTTTGAAAAAGAAACAATCACGGTTTCGTGACCCTGAAGGCTAGCGTTCTTTATCATATTAACCATGTTTGCTATTTGATCCATTTTAAAAAATTATATATTTATTAATTCAGTAAATTACCAACTTGACTTTCTAACACCAGGCAATGTTCCTTCATTAGCCATTTCTCTGAAACAAATTCGGCAAAGACCAAAATCTCTCATATAACCATGAGCTCGGCCACAACGAAAACAACGATTAGTCTTTCTTGTACTAAATTTTGATTTCTTTAAATGTCTTGCTATTACTGATGTTTTTGCCATAAATAAAATACTTGCCCCTAAGCTAAGCGATATCTTGTGTTTTTTCTTAAAACCTTATAAATGTCTTAAGGAGAAACACAGATCAGCTTAAAAGGGACTTCCCAATACTACCAAAAAGGTTTATAAATGTCAATCAATTTAAAATTATTTTTTAAAAGGAATACCTAAGAGCTCAAAGAAATCTAAAGCTTCTTCTTTTGTTTTGGCTGTTGTCACTATTGTTACCGCTAAACCAAACACATCTTTCAACTCTTCATCTCCTGTTTCTGGAAAAATTGTATGTTCCTTGATACTCATCGTTAAATTACCAATATTATCAACTATCTTTTTATCAATTCCCCGAAAGTCTTTAGTTCGGGGGATAGCAACATTAATTAATTTTTCCAAGAAGCCATACATTCTTGCTCCTCGTAATGTAACCATAGCCCCGATAGGATCTCCGGTTCTAATCTTAAAACTAGCAATAGATTTCTTTGCGCTTTTCGTTGATGGTTTTTGTCCAGTAATTTTAGTAATTCTATCTTTGACTAAATCATTAAAATCTTTATTCTTTTTAATTCCTGAACCCGTCCCGCTTGAAACAACCACCTTAACTAAACGCGGAGCAGATAAAATATTCTTGTAACCATATTTAGATTTCAAGTCTGTAAAAGATTTCTTTTCTTTTTGTTTAATTGTTTCCATATTTTAATTCTATATCTTAATTATTCTCTTTTTTTGCTACATTTGAAACATCTATCGGCATAGCAATATCTATAATTTGGCTAGGGTCTCCTTTTTTTCTTGACTTGTGAGCTTTTTTTCTAACATTAACCCCCTCAACTACAACCTTGTTTAAGGAAGGGATAGCTTTTACAACTTTCCCCTTTTTGCCCTTATCGGCTCCAGCTATAACTATTACATTGTCTCCTTTTTTGATTTTCATATTATTATATAACTTCTTGGGCTAATGAAATAATCTTTTGATAACCTCTTTCAGCTAATTCTCTTGGAATAGGACCAAAGACTCTTCCGGCTTTTGGATCCATCTTGTCTTTTTCTAAAATAACAACAGCGTTATCATCAAAACGAATATAAGAACCATCCTTTCTACGATAAGACTTTACTGTTCTAACAACAACTGCTTGGCAAATATCTTTTTTCTTAACAGTTTTTCTTGGTTCAGCAACTCTTATAGACAAAACAACCTTATCTCCTATTGAAGCGTAGCGACGCTTAGAAGCACCAAGGATTTTGAAAACCTTACCGATTTTTCCGCCGGCATTGTCTGTTATATTTACAATTGTTCCATCTTGAATCATACTTTTATTTAATCACTTTAAATTTCTTGTCTTTAGAAATTGGACGGGTTTCTTCTATTTCGACTATGTCTCCAATCTTCTTATCATTATTCTCATCGTGAGCTTTATATTTCTTAACTTTCATTATTCTTTTACCATATTTTTTATGCTCAACAAAACGCGAAACTTTAACCACTACTGTTTTATCCATCTTGTCAGAGCAAACAACCCCTTTCAAAACTTTATTTGATTTTTTGGTTTGATTTTCCATAAAGATTTATCGTGAGATGACACGAGTATTAACTGGTAATTTAGTTCCGGCTTTTCTTAATGCTTCTTTAGCTGTAGCCTCAGGCACTCCGTCAACTTCAAATATAATTCTACCTGGTTTAATATACAAAGAATATCCTTGTAAGTCTCCTTTACCTTTTCCCATACCAACCTCCGCTGCTTTTGCTGTAAATGGTCTGTCAGGAAAAATCCTAATCCACATTTTACCAATTTTTCCAAGTGTTCTGGATGTAACCTTACGGGCAGCTTCTATTTGGTTAGACTTAATTCGTCCAGCAGTAAGAGCTTTTAATCCATAAGAGCCAAAGGCGACAGCTGTCCCTCTTGTATCAGCAGAAATCTTAGACATATTTCTTCGTCCTGTCTGCCATTTTCTATATTTTACTTTCTTTGGGATTAACATAATTTATTAATTTAAAAATTTTGATTCTTGTTTGAATTAGACCCACTACCGTCAGAAAAAATCTCTCCTCGGTAAATCCAAACTTTAATACCTATATCACCATAGCTCATATGTGCTTTTTCTCTTGCAAAATCAACATCAGCTCTAAATGTTTGAAGGGGAATTGACCCTCTTTTAATTTGTTCGCTTCTAGCTATTTCAGCTCCTGATAATCTTCCTCCTAAATAAATACGAGCTCCTTTAACTCCTCTAGCTGACATTATTTTATCAATGGCTTGCTTCATAACTCTTCGGTATGGCAATCTTTT
>DAOSXI010000004.1:0-1603 GCA_035380385.1 Minisyncoccota bacterium | reverse complement strand
TCTATTTCAATTCTAGAAACATAAAAACCTCTTAATTTTTTTGCTAAAAACTCTCGGATAACAACATCTCCTTGAAGTAAGTCTTTGTAATTTTTATCACCAAACCAGCGTGATTTCCAATCACGGAGTGTTACTAACCTATGGGCATACGGATGAACTACTTTTGACATATATTATTTTGATTTTTTATCAGATTCGACTTTTTTAGCAACTTTTGGTTTTTTGTCTTGTTCTTTTTTAACATCTATTTTCTTCTCTGTCTCCGATTTAACTTCTTCTTTAATCTTCTCTATTATTTTCTTTTCAGTCAAGGTTATAAAGACATGACTAGTTCTTTTGTTTATTCTAGAAGCACTACCTCTTGCTCTTGGCATTATTCTTTTCAAAACTATACCCTTATTTACAGTTATATTTTCAACAAAAAGATCCTTAGGGTCAATTAAAGAATTATTAGAGGAAGCATTAGAGACAGCTGAATCAACTAATTTCTTAAGTGGCAAAGATGCCCTTTTAGGCAAGGTATCAAGTAATAAAAGAGCTTCAGCAACCCTTTTGCCTTTTATGAGTTCCGCTACAAGGCGAACCTTGCGGGGGGACTGTCTGTAATTTTTTAAAAACGCTTTCATCTGGTTAGAAACGACTTGGCCGTTTCTCTATTTTTTTTAATAATAAATTATTTTTTCTTGCTATCTGTGGCTGTCTTGGCCGCTCTAGCTGCTGAGATTTCTGCTTCTTTCTTCTTGGCTTCTATCTCTTTTTGCATCTTCCCTCCATGTTTAATAAACTTACGAGTTGGAGAAAATTCACCTAAACGATGACCAACCATATCCTCACTAACTAAAACCTCTATGTGATTTTTACCATTGTGAACACCAAATGTAAATCCAACCATTTCTGGAGAGATTACACAGGCTCGAGACCATGTTTTAATAACCCCAGTCTCTAGTGGTTTCTTACCGGCTATCTTTTGCAATAACCTTTCATCAACATATGGTCCTTTTTTAATTGATCTTGTCATCCTAAATAATACAAGCTCAAAAAGAGCTCGTGGCTTTTATATTATCAGATATAAAAATAAAGTCAACTTTTTGAGATTAACTTAAAAGAAGCTAATCAGTTTTGGGATAAAAATTAAAGATCCAACTATCCCAGCCAAAAAAGCTGAGAACAAAACAGCTCCGGCCGAAATATCTTTTATATCTTTTGCAAAAGGATGATAGTTGGGACTAGTGAGGTCAACATCTATTTCAATAGCAGTATTTAATATCTCTGCAATAATGACTATGCCAGCAGAAAAGACAACTAGTGCCCACTCTGTGGGGTTTAATTTTAATACAAAACCCATATAAACAGCCAGGACAGTAAAAAATATCTGAAGCCATAAATTATGGGTTGATCGGATTATAATTCCAAGTCCCCGCCAAGCTTTATCAGTGCTTCTTATTCTTGCAATTATTGAAAACTTCTTTTTGTTTGAAATCTTGTGGTGTTTCTCCTCTTGCATATTTGTATTATATTACTCTTTTTATATTTATCAAAATAAACAATTTACTGATTAAGAAACGGCCGTCCCTTAATTTGTAAATTGTATCAGCCACAGGTC
>DAOSXI010000003.1:14384-19906 GCA_035380385.1 Minisyncoccota bacterium | reverse complement strand
AAAAAACATTTCTCTCTATATTTTACCTTACGGACGTAGAGAAAAGATAGAAAATTTGCTTTTTTGAGTTATTTGTGCTATAATTATAAAGTTATCTTATGGAAAATAAGGATAAGAAATCTATTAAAAACTTCAAGGATCTGGTTAAAAATACCAGATATATTTTTCTTTTAAACCAAAAAGAAAAACACCCTAAACAATTTTATGAAAGAGTTTAATTAATGGTTGCTAATTCGTCTAAAACATAGTATACTTCCCCTATATGACAGCTTTAATAAATGTCCTACCGATAATACAAATTGTGCTATCAGTCGTCTTAATAGCGACTATTTTACTTCAAAATTCTAACGCCGGATTAGGAGAAGCTTTTGGTGGTAGTTCCGGGGGTTTATATTCAACTCGTCGGGGTTTTGAAAAATTCTTGTTTTACTTAACCATTGCCTGTGCTATCCTTTTCACAATCCTGTCTCTCTTGGCTATTCTTATAAAATAAGACAGTCTAATATTCAGTTGTCTTATTTTAATTGTTTATGCATATTATTAAAAAATTCTATACCTACAGAAAAAAAGATTTGAGAGAGGCAGCTATTTCTTTCTCTCAAAAACAATTCATTATTTTTGGATTTGTTTTCGTCGTTTGCCTAACTTCTTTATTTATCATGCTTGGAAATCTAAATAGGATGTTTATGGTTGAAGTCCCTAAAAATGGAGGTACAGTAATTGAAGGAATTGTTGGAACCCCCACTTTAGTTAACCCCGTTATGGCTAACTCTGATGCGGATAAAGATTTGACCGCCTTGGTTTACTCTGGGTTAATGAGAAAAAATAGCTTGGGTGAATTAATACCAGACCTAGCAGAGTCCGGGCCAACAATTTCAGAGGATGGTAAAAAATACACTTTTACAATTAAAGAAGAGGCTAAGTTCCACAATGGAAAAAAGGTAATAGCCGATGATGTTATTTTCACAATTGAAAAAATAAAAGACCCAACAATTAAAAGTCCACAGAAGTCACGTTGGGATGGGGTATCAGTTTCTAAGATAGACGACAAAACTATTGTCTTTACGACAACCGAACCTTATTCTTCTTTTCTAAATAATACAACAATTGGTATCTTACCTTCTTCCCTATGGGAAAATGTTAATCCAAATGATTTTGGTATTTCTTCTTTGAATAATTCTAAAGCCATCGGCTCTGGCCCTTATAAAATAAAAAGAGTGATTAAAGATGATGAGGGCTTTGCTAAAAAATATGAGCTAGAGCGTTTCAATGATTTTATTTTGGGTAAACCTTTAATTAAAAACTTTAATGTCATTTCATTTGATAACGAAAAGGAGGTTATCCGAGCCCTACAATCAAAAACAATTACTCAAGCTGGCTGTATTAGTCCAGAAAATATGAATAACATCAAAAAGGATAATTATTCTATTGAAACCACTACCCTTCCAAGACTCTTTGGCCTATTTTTAAATAGTAAAAATAATAAGATATTTGCCAACTCCCATGTCTTAAAAGCTATTAATATGTCTGTTGATAGACAAAATATTATCGATCAAGTTTTAGGGGGTTATGGACAAGTAATTAATAACCCTATTCCAGAAAAGATGTCTCCCAAAGAAGAAGATATTAAATATGGCAACAATACTATTCTAGAAGCTAATAAAATACTAGAGGATAATGGCTGGGTTCTAGGGCCAGATAACATTAGATATAAAGAAACTGAGATCAAGGATGGCAAGAATAAAGAAATTGTAACTGAAAGATTGTCTTTTAAAATTACGACAGGAAACACTCCCGAGCTAAGAAAAACAATAGAATTAATAAAAGATCAACTCTATAAAATCGGGATAGAAGTTGATATTAGTAAAATATATGAAACTGGACAGCTTAATCAAATTATTAGAGACAGAGAATATGAAGCTTTATTTTTCGGTCAAATAATTAATCACCAAACAGACCTTTACTCTTTTTGGCACTCTTCTCAAATATCTGATTCCGGTCTTAATATAGCAATGTATAATAATCGCAAGGTTGATAATATCCTTGAGTCTATGATTAAAGAGAATCTAACCCGCGATGAATTAGATAAAAAATACGAGGAGCTAAAAAAAGAATTTGCTAACAGCACCCCCGCCATTTTTGTTTATTCTCCTCATTATTTATATCTTGCTTCTAAAAACATTAACATTGTTTCGCTAGAGAATATGGTTAACCCAGTAGATCGATTTAGTTCAGTCCACTTATGGTCCGCTAATACCGATAGGGTTTGGAAAATTTTCGCTAAATAAAATAATAAAAAATATGATAGAAAAAAATAAAAAACAAAATCCTAAGCCTAGAGGTGACTCTAAGTTTAGTTATCAAAAATCTGGGAATATCAGGGTTATTCACAAGCTGAAAACTCCAGATAATATTAAAGCTGTCAACCAAAAATCAGTGGCTTATTCTAGTACCCCAAAAACAAGCCCACAGAAAACAACTCGCAGTAGTTACCAATATGGAAATAAAAGAAATAATCATCGCTCAAAAATTACCGATAAGTCAGAAACAAACACAACAAAGTCTATTATCAATAAAAGCAGAAAGAGTAATATTCCTAATGCAGAAAAAGACACTATAAGAATTATTCCGCTTGGTGGAGTTGAAGAAATTGGTAAAAATATGACCGCCATTGAAATTGGAGATGATATTATCGTCATTGATGCTGGTATGCAATTTAAAACAAAAGAGACACCAGGTATAGACTATATTATCCCAAACACAACTTATCTAGAGGAAAGAAAAGATAAGATTAGAGGTATTTTTATCACCCACGCCCACTTAGACCATATTGGCGGTTTGCCTTTAGTGATGAATAGAATTGGCAATCCACCTCTTTACTCCAGAAATTTAACTATCTTAATGATAAAGAAGAGGCAAGAAGAATTCCCCCACTTACCAGCTCTTAAAATTAATGTTGTTGAAAAAAATTCTGTTGTTAAGGCAGGAAATCTAACCGTCCGATTTTTCGGTGTAACTCACACAGTTCCTGATTCTATGGGGGTTATTGTTGAAACTCCTTATGGGATAATTGTTAATCCTGGAGATTACAAACTAGATCAAGTTGATGGACAAGTAGCAGAACAAGAAGAAAAAGAGTACGCCTTTTTTGACAAGGAGAAAGTCTTATTATTAATGGCTGATTCTACTAATATAGAAAATGAGGGTTTTGCCTTACCTGAAATAAAAGTTCATCAGGGTTTAGAGAAACTGATTAAAGGAATTAGTGGTAGGATAATTATTGCAGCTTTCGCTTCCCACACTACTCGTCTTGTTAAAATTGTTGAGATTGCTGAATCACTCGGTAAAAAAGTTGCTATTGACGGGCGATCTATCAAAACCAATATGGATGTCTGTGAATTAGCTGGCTTATTTAAGCCTAAAAAGGGAACAATTATACCGATTGAAGAAGCCGAAAATTATCCACCCAACAAAGTTATCGTCTTAATGACTGGAGCTCAGGGAGAAGAGTTTTCTGCTCTAGACAGAGCCGCTAATAAAACTCATAAAAAATTTAATATTAGAAAGGGTGATACAATTATTTTATCAGCTTCAATTGTCCCTGGTAATGAGATATCCGTCCAGCACCTAAAAGATAATTTAACTCGTCACGGAGTTAGAATTATCAGCTACAGAACAAGCGAGGAGTATGTCCACGCTACTGGTCATGGTAATCAAGAGGATGTTAAATGGCTACACAAAAAGACTCATCCCAAATTCTTTATCCCTATTCATGGTCACCATTCAATGTTAGTTAAACATAAAGAAATGGCTATGAGCTGGGGAATGCCCGAAGAAAATATCGTTGTCCCCGACAATGGATCAATCATAGAGGTAACTGATGGGGGACAAAAAATCTCAGTTCGCAAAGAAAAAGCCCCCTCAAACCCAATGATGGTTGATGGTTTTTCAATCGGCGATGAACAAGATGTAGTAATTAGAGACAGGGTTATGCTGGCTCAAGATGGGATGTTTGTCTTAATAGCTACGATTGACGCCTTAACCGGTAAATTAAGAAAATCTCCCGACATTATCTCTCGTGGTTTTATCTACCTCAAAGAAAATCAAGATTTACTTCATCAGGTTAGATTAATTATCAAAAAAACAATTGAGGATGAAACTCGCGGAGCCGGAGTTATAAATTTTGATAATATAAAATCAGCATTGGGAGATAATATCTCAAAGTTCCTTTATCAGAAAACAGCCAAAAGGCCAATTGTCATACCTGTATTATTAAGTATTTAATTTATAGTAAAATGTCATTTAAATTAACTAAACTTAAAAAATTATATATATTTTCCTTTGTATTTTCTCTTCATATTGCCCTTTCGGCATATATTAACTCTACTTTCTTGGCTCAATATATCAATGAAAATTACGTTGGTTTAATATATTCAATTAGCTCATTAATGATATTAGTGATGCTACTTAGAAGCTCAAGGATACTAAGGCATTTCGGTAATAAAAAAATGATTATCGTCTTCTTAATCATTAATATGGCCTCTTTGGTGGCAATGGTCTTATCTTCTAACCCCATAATTATCGCTACGGCCTTTGTCTTATTTAACGGAACAAATACTCTAAGCCTATTTTGTATTGATATCTTTATTGAGCACTATGGTGATCCTAAAACAATCGGAAAAACTCGCGGAACCTATTTAACGATAGAGAATATTGCTTGGATGCTAGCTCCCTTAATCGCCGTCTTTTTAATTACCGAAGAAGGTGGCTATAAGACTATCTATATTATTGCCTTTATGATGGTGGCTATCATGGCCGCCGGATTAATAATATCGGTTAGAACATTCCGTGATAAAACATACGAAATGACTCCCCTTTTTGAAACTTTCAAGTACTTAAGAACAAAAAGAAATATGTTTGCCGTTGTTGCTATTAATTTCTTGCTACAATTTTTCTTCGCTTGGATGGTTGTCTATACACCCATTCATCTACATGAACATATTGGGCTAGACTGGGGAAGTATTGGAATTATATTTACCGTTATGTTAGCTCCTTTTGTCTTTTTAGGATTTCCTATTGGACACATAATTGATCGTAAAAAAATTAGAAAAAGAAGCCTTCTTTATATTGGTTTTGGGGTCACTATCCTCTCTACCGTCTTAATCTCTTTTATCTCAACCCCAAATGTCGTCCTCTGGGCAGTTGTTTTGTTTATTACAAGAATAGGAGCCAGTATTATCCAAACCACTTCTGATATATATTTCTTTTCCCACACACAAGAAGAGGATGCTAATCTATTAGGAATATTTAGAAACATGAACCCAGCGGCTTATATTATCTCCCCTATCCTAGCCACTTTGTTCTTCTTAGTTTTTCCTTTTAAATATTTATTCTTAGCGCTAGGAGTCGTTTTGCTATTTGGTTTTTACTTTATTCCTAGGTTAGCTAAGAAGAAAAAAGAAGCCGATAGATTTCAAGCCCCATTTTCTGAGCCACTTTTAACAAATGAAAATAACATACCC
>DAOSXI010000003.1:0-14284 GCA_035380385.1 Minisyncoccota bacterium | reverse complement strand
TAGATTTCAAGCCCCATTTTCTGAGCCACTTTTAACAAATGAAAATAACATACCCCATCAGAATAAATAAATATTTAGCGACCTTAAGCTACTCAACTAGAAAAGGAGCTGATGAGCTAATTAAAAAAGGCTTGGTTTTTATTAATGGCAAGAAAGCTATTTGGGGAGATCAAGTTCAAAAAGATGATAATGTCTTAGTTAAAAAAGATATTAATCAAAAAGAGTTAGTTTATTATGCTTATAATAAAAAAATAGGAATATCAACTAACAAGGACTCAAAAAGCAAAAGCATTTTAGATGTTACAAAGTTCCCCACCAAAGTGTTTCCGATTGGACGATTAGACAAAGATTCTCATGGTTTAATTATACTGACCAATGATGGAAGAGTTACTGATAAATTATTATCTCCCCGCTTTAAACACGAAAAAGAATATGTGGTTAAGGTAGAGCCAAATTTTTCAGATAAATTTATGGAGTTAATGTCAAATGGTGTTCATTTTGATGGGTATTTAAGTAAAAAATGTAAAGTCACTAGAAAAAATAAAAACACATTTTTCATTACTCTAACCGAGGGGAAAAAGAGACAAATTAGAAGAATGACTGAAGCCTTACACCATAAAGTCTTGGACCTAAAAAGAATAAGAATAATGAATATTCTTTTAGGAAACACTAAAGAAGGAGAATATAGGGTTATTGATGAGGCAGAATTAAAAATATTTTTAGAATCTCTAAATATAGTAAATAGAAAATAAAAATCCGACAATGTCGGATTTTTATTTTCTATTTAGCTATATATGGGAGCAAGCCCATAAAACGAGATCTTTTTATTGCCAAAGATAGCTTTCTCTGGTTCTTGGATGTTACTCCAGTCCTTCTTCTAGAAAGAATTTTAGCAGAAGGAGAAAGAAATCTTTTCAATAATTCAGTATCTTTATAGTCAATATGTTTAATATTGTTTGATGAAAAATAATCTTGCTTCATTTATCTTGTTAGTTTTTAATTAATAATCTTTCAACTAGAAAGGAATATCTTCGACATTTATCTGCTCATCCGGGTATTCTATTGTCTCTAACTCCTCTTTATCATCCTCACTAGCGTTAGCTTTCGAAGTAGAACTTGCCTCTGTTCTATTGCTACTATTAGTTCCAAATTGAACCCGGTCAGCAATAACTTCTGTTCTATATCTCTTAGTACCTGTGGCTTGATCATCCCAAGACCTTGTCTGCATCCGACCCTCAACCATAACCTGTCTTCCTTTTTTCATATATTGAGCCACGATCTCAGCTTGTCGGCCAAAGACAACAATGTTATGAAAATCAGCGGCTTCTTGCTTCTCGCCATTTTTATCTTTCCAAACACGATTAGTTGCCACAGAAAAAGAGCAGACATTTATTCCAGACGGTAGAGCTTTTAGTTCGGGGTCTCTAGTTAGATTCCCTATTAGAAATGCTTTGTTTAAATACATATTTATTTAATGAGCTAAAATAATTAAATCTTGAGCTCTTATTATAGTAATAATTTCTACCATAAATACTATAACAATCTTATGGCAATTTAACAAATGATTGAAATTAAGAAACTAGTGCGTCTATTTCTTTATCAATAGTCTCTTCATCAATTGGCACAGATTCTTCTTTCTCAGTCTTTAGCGTTATTTTCTTTTTAGCTCCATCTTGTCTTGAGTAAGATTTTTTAACAGACATTGTGTTTTCTCTAACTGTTTTAATTAAGATAAAACGAATTAACTTTTCGTCTTTATCTAACATCTCTTTAATGGTTTTAGCTTGACTTGGAGTAGTTTCAAACTTAACCCAGCCAAAATAAGCGCTATTAAACTTTTGTTTCTTGTTGTCAATCAAGCGACTCATTTCATAAGCTAAATCTATAAACTTAGGAAATTCTTCTGAAATAAAAGAAGCCCCATTGCTTGATAAATTATCTTTAAGGGTGGTAACTTCCCCGCCAACATTTTCTTCTGCAATTGTTGGAACAAGCAGATATCCAACCTCGTAGATATCAAGACGAGATTCTACTTCTTCGTTGCTATTATCTTCTATTTTTTTCTTAGCCATTATGTTGTTAATCAAATAATAATAAAATATCTTGCTACGGACCTTTGTATCCTTACTTCAGGGTAAGGATAAACAAGACAAGCATCATATTAACAGAAACTGATTAATAAGTCAAAAAACGATTACACTAATTTGTAACCTTAGTATAGAAAAATAGAGTCTAACCCTCTTTTTGTTTGGTTCTAAGTTCTATCATTATATCAATTCCGCGACCGCGAATTTGATATAATCCTTCCTTTATTTGCTTGCTTGTATTTTACCATTTAAGAGACGATCGTCTCTTAAATGGTAATCTTCTATTAGCGGAAAGATTAGAATCAGCCAAAAGATAGACTAGTAAAAAATACCCAAATTTCGCGATAGCGTAAGTTGGGTAAAGAGAAAAAATACCCAAATTTCGCGATAGCGTAAGTTGGGTAAAGAGAAAAAATACCCAAATTTCGCGATAGCGTAAGTTGGGTAAAACAGAAGATTAAACTCTATTTGCGGTCGCGAATTCGTTATAATAACAAAACACAAAAAACATGATTTACCGTTTAAGAGACGATCGTCTCTTAAATGGTAACCCTTCTTACCACCCCATATAGACAAATATAAATATTAAGTCGCCATAGAAACTAAATATTAAACAACGCCCGAGCGTTATCCACTATTTTTTCGGCCAAATCATTTTCTTCCAGCCCTTTGATTTCAGCTATTTTTCTAACAATTTCTCTAACATAAAGTGGTTCATTCCTCTTGCCACGATAAGGAACGGGTGCCACATAAGGACTATCCGTATCTGCAAATATCTTATCTAGTGGTATTTCTTTGATTATTTTTTCATAATCTATAGCCCTTGGGTTATTTTTCTTGGGGGGATATGTTATAACACCAGCGAATGAGATATAAAAACCAAAATCTAAAAAATCTTTAGCATCTTTTTCTGTCCCTGCAAAAAAATGGATAACACCTTTGACTTTGGAGTATTTCTTAAGAATAGCTAGAGCATCTTGATAGGCACTACTTCCCAAATCCTCTTCACTATTTCTCAAGTGAAGCATCAGGGGCAAATTAAGCTCATTAGCTAATTTTATTTGTTCAATAAAAACTTCAGTTTGTTTTTCCTTGTCTTCTTTCTTTAAGTGAAAATAGTCTAGCCCACATTCCCCAATAGCTATCACTTTTCCTCTTTCTGATAATTTCTTATACTTTTGTCTATCAAAAATTTCTCCCTGTTGAGATAATTCTTTGCTATAAACACCAAGCTCGTCTTGATCTACATAAGATGAAGTAGTGTGAGTAGGGTGAAGTCCGATAGTAGCATAAACACCCTCTTCGTATTTGTTTGAAATTTCTACTGCTCTCTCTGATGTATCAAATTGTGTTCCTATATTAATCAGCCAGGTATTATTTTCTAAGGCTCGATTTATTACACTTGTTCTATCTTCATCAAAAAGAGCAAAATTAGTATGACAATGAATATCTATATATTTAGGCATATACTCTTAAAAACAAAGGATTTTCTGGCTTTTTGTTTTCCTTAATTAACTTTTGTATTTTGATTGATGTCTCGGGTAAGAGAGGTTCTATGGCTTTAGCGTTCTTATATAAATTAGACAAAAGATAATAAACATCTTTTTGTGCTTCCTTAGGATTAACTTTATATTTTTTAAACGGTTCGGTCTTTCCAATATATTCATCTAAACCCCTTAATTCTCCCCAAATCTTATTTATAAATTTATTTATGTCAAAATTTTCTAATGCTAAGACAGGCTCTGTAAAATACTGATAATCTAAATCTTCTGGGGACAATTTAACATCATAATTAATTGCCATAGTCATTATTCTACTAACCAAGTTCCCTAATCCATTAGCTAGCCCAGAATTATAAGCCTCTTTAAATCTTTCAATTGTAAATGGGCTATCTTCAAAACTACTAATCTCTTTTAAAATAAAAAATCTCAAAGCATCAGTTCCATAATCTGAAACAATATCTCTAGGGTCAAAAGAATTTCCAAGAGACTTAGACATTCTGACTCCTCCTTCTCCTGTTACAAAACCATTAATAACTATCTGTTTTGAATTAGGTAAACCCGCTGCCATAAGCATAGCTTGCCACATTGCACTCTGAAAACGAAGATTGTCTTTACCACAATACTGAGTTGGGTTTCCTAAAAGCCAATATTTCTTAAATTTTTGAGATGCTTCTAACTTGTCTATTGTATCAATACCATCTTCGGCTAAGGTTGAAATATAATTAACTAAAGCATCAAACCAAACATACATCACCTGGCTGTCATCTCCTGGCACAGCTATCCCCCAGGGCATCTTTTCTTTCAGTCGTGAAATTGAAAAATCTTGCAATCCATTTTTAATAAAATTTTTAATCTCATTAAAGCGAAAATCGGGAACAACAAAAGAAGGATTATTATCATAAAAGTCTAGAAGTTTCTCAGAAAAATCTTTATACTTGAAAAAATAATTTTCTTCTTCTATTATCTTTAAATCTATATCTGGATGATCTTTGCAGTGTCCATTTTCTATCTCAGAGTCAGATTTTTCACTCTCGCAACCAACACAATATTTGGCTTTATACTTCTTCTTGTAAATATAACCATTATCGCTAACTCTTTGCCAAAAACTTTGAGCAATTTTTAGATGCTTATCATCGGTTGTTCTTATAAAATTAACTTCATCCATTAAATTAAATATTTTAACCTGCTCTTTGAAAACACTAAAATTTTTATCTAAAAAATTCTGAACCGGGAGACCTTGCTCTTTTGCTTTGTCGTATATTTTTAAACCGTGCTCATCAGTTCCTGTATTAAAATAAACATCGTAGCCTAAAAGTTTCTTGTAACGAGCAATCGCATCAGCTCTAATAAACTCAAGAGCATGCCCCATATGAAGAGGGGCATTAATATAAGGTAATGTGGTCGTTAAATAAAAGATATTATTCTTTGCTTTTTTCTTACTAAAAAATTTAAGCATAATTTTATTTAAATTTACAAAACTTCTTAATTTCTTTCTCAATTAAATTAGGTCCGACAATAGCTAAGTTCAAATTATCGTTTCTGAAAATCTTTTGGGCTAATTTTTTAATATCTTCTTCAGTTACGCTTTTTATCTCTTTTATTTGCAAGGGTAAAGAAGTGTTTTCGTTTAACAACAATTCCTTGGCCCCATAAAAATAAGCAATGTCATCAGATGATTCTAGGGCCATTTTTAAGCGACTAATACGGATAGTTTTAGCCTTATTGAGTTCTCTTGGGCTAATGCCGTCGTTGGCAATTCTCTCACATTCTTTGAGAATTTCTAAGACTACTTCTTTTAGCCGACCATTATTTACCCCGGCTCTAATATTAAGATAACCGCAATCTTTTTGAGTGCTAGATCCAGCTGAAACATAATAAGCTACCCCCATCTCTTCTCTAAGTTTCAGAAAAAGTCGAGAGCTCATACTTCCCCCTAAGATACTAGCAAGCAAAAGGGCCTTGGATCTATTCTTTTTATCTCTATATGAAAAAGTCCTAAACCCAAAAGAAAGATGAGTTTGGTCTGTTTTTTTATTCTTGGTTTTAATTTGTGTTTCTTTTTGGCTTTCTTTTGTTTTTACTGCTTTTAATCCTTTTGATACTGGGATATTCTTAAAACTTTTTTCTATCTCCTTAAAGACCTCTTTTTTGTCAATCTTACCAGCCACTACAACTAATGTCTTTTCAGCTACATAATTCTTCTTCTTGTAATTAATAATATCATTCCGAGTCATCTTTTTAATGTTTTCTTTTGTTCCAGCGATAGACCTACCGGCAGGTTGATCTCCATACAATAATTTTTCAAGTAACTCCGATACTTGGTATTGGGGTAAATCCTCATACATATTGATTTCTTCAATAACAACACCTTTCTCCTTTTCTATTTCTTTTTCTGGAAAAGTTGAATTTAAATAAATATCTGAAATAACATCAAGCATCTTAGAAAAATTCTTTGAGTCGCCCTTAGCATAATAAGTGGTCATCTCATTGCCGGTTGAAGCGTTATTAATACTCCCCATCCTGTCAAATTCTTCACTTATTATTTTAGAGCTTGGTCTCTTTTTTGTTCCTTTAAAATGTAAATGCTCCAAAAAATGAGAAACTCCGTTATTATCTTTGTTTTCGTGGTTACTACCTGTGGCCGTCATGACCATAACAGAAGCAGTTGGATTATTTAGGACTGGTATAGCGAGTGCCCTAAGTCCATTTTTGTATGTTTTTTTGTAAATTTTAATCATATAGTTAGATATTATCATATTTTAGACTAAAAATAAAAAGCTATAATTTATTATAGCTCTTTGTCTTTTGAGAAAATAAAATATTATAATCTTTCTTTTATATAATGGATGAGCTCATCTTTTTTAATTCTTTCTTGATTTCCTGTATCTCTATCTCTTATTGTCACTGTTTCATCTACTAAAGTATCAAAATCAACAACAATACACCACGGTGTTCCAATCTCGTCTTGTCTTCTATATCTTTTACCAATATTACCATTGTCGTCCCACATAACTCGCCCAAATTCATCTTTCAATTGTCTGTAAATAAGATGAGCTTGTTCTCTCAATTCAGGCTTATTCTTTAAGAGAGGAGAAACGGCACAAATTACTGGAGCAATTGATGGCTTAAAAGATAAATAAGCTCTGCCTTCTTTCCCTTGTTCATCTTCTTTATAATTACTCAATAACAAAGCCAGTATTATTCTTTCTAATCCAAACGAAGGCTCTATGACGTGTGGAATTATTTTTTCTTTAGTCTCTTCGTCTAAATAAAATAGATTGTGCCTCTTTAAATCAAAATCTGTTCTATAAGCTAGCCCAAAAAGTTCCTTCTGCCCAAAAGGAAATTCAAATTCAACATCTATTGTTCTTTTAGAATAATGCGCTAGACTATCTTGGTCTATCTCTACTAGGTGGATCTTGCCATCATTTAGTCCTATTTCATCTATCCACTCCATTGTCTCATCTTTCCAATAATTAAAATACTTTTCCCAGTCTGATGGTTTAATAAAATATTCTATTTCCATCTGCTCAAACTCTCTTACTCGGAATATAAAATCTCGGGGTGTAATCTCATTTCTAAAAGCCTTACCAATCTGAGCAATACCAAAAGGAAGTTTAGGATGAAATGAATCAACGATATTTTTAAAATTAACAAACATACCCTGAGCAGTCTCTGGTCTTAGGTAAATCGTGGCTGATGAATCTTCTAGGGCTCCAATTTGAGTTTTAAACATCATATTAAAAGACTTTGGTTCTCCCACCTTAGATCCACAGACATCACACAGACCAGGCTCCTTAAGAGCATCAGCCCTAAAACGACGGTGACATTTTGTACACTCAACTAGTGGGTCTGTAAAAGTATCCACATGCATAGAGGCTTTCCAGACCTCTTGGTTCATCAAAATAGCGGCATCTATTCCATACATATCTTCTCTTGACTCAACAAATTTTTTCCACCAAGAACTTTTAATATTATTTTTTAGAGTTACTCCGAGTGGCCCATAGTCCCATGTTCCAGCTAGTCCACCATATATTTCTGAACCTTGGTATATAAAACCTCTTCTTTTAGAAAGAGATATAATTTTCTCCATCAAAATATCGTTTTCTTCTTTTTTCATATATTTTTATCTTATCACTTTACCACTAATTTGTTTATAATTTGGATCATTTCTTAACTCTGTTGTAATTCTTCCAAAAGAACTCTCTATTTCAGTTTTTGTGAAAGAATCTACCCCAGTCAGTGTTATCTTTTCCATCAAAGTTGGAATCTCTCCAACTTGTGTTAATGACGGTCTTATCTTTATGACAAAAGAAACTTCTCTGTTTTCTTTAATACCTGTATATGGCTTAACGGCCCCAATATCCCAGATTATTTCTCGACTAGCTTGGTTATAAGTTATATTTTCAGACGATCCTTCCACGGGTCCAACCCAACTAACATAAATAGGCAACACTGAAACTGCCTTAGCCAAAGATAGCGAGTTAGCAGAATTTGATAATGTCCAAGAAACAATATAAGAAGTTTCATCGTTAGCCTTAGGAGGAACTTGTCCGTTGTAATAAAAAGCAGAAGATGCTATTTGAAAATCTGTCTTTAGCCTAACCACTTTTTCTAAGAAGTCATTTAGAATCTTATAATCATAACCCGAGGAAGACTGGCGACCGCTAACACTAACTTTTATATTAACTGTTGGCTCTTTGAATGCGTCATCAATTAGTCCTATTAGTGAATTAGTCTTAAAACTAAATTTTGAAGAACCACTTTGGCTAGGCTTGATTTGGGCTAATCTTGAATCTGTACTCTTGTTAAAGAAAATCTGGTTTTTTGTTGAATCGTAAAAACCATGTTCGGTTGAAACACTATCAATGTCTATAACATTCCCAGATAAGCTAACAATTATTTCTGTGTCTGAAATTGGGTCAAAAGAATTATTTTGCCAATCAATAGAAACTTCAACTTCGCTCCCCCCGGAAACAGAATTTTCCTCCTGATCTACCCCATTAATTAATATTTTGGTATTGAGAAATGGCTTACCTATTAAAATACTTTGCATAATGGAAGAATAATTTACATCAATAACAGAAGGGGTTGTTTCTTTGGATGTCCCAGCATAGGCATGAAAGACTTGGTTGTCCCCTTCTGCCCCAACTATTTTTCCTTTAATCTCAACAACTAGTGGCTCTTCTTTGGTTAAAGAAGATAAGCTCCAAACAGAATCCCCAACATCTGATTCTGGCGAAGTTGAATCAATAATAAAATTGTTCGGATAATTAATCTTTAAAATGGGATTTTCTGTCGGCAAAGAAGTATTTAGAGTTGTAGTAAATTTTAATATTATGGGCTGACCTGAAACTGCTGTATTAGGAGACTCAACTGATAAAGACAAAGGAGCATCGCTAATTGTTACTGGATAATATATCTCTTTAGAAAAAACAGCATTTGATCCCTCAGGATGATACTCTAAACCCACTCTAACATTAGTAACTGATTTTTCCTCACCAAAAAGCCTGACCTTAACATTACGAACAATTCTTTCCCCAGGATTAATAACTCCAATATTATCTCTTGGTAATCTCTCTATATTAGACCAATCATTTAATGCTCCCTTGGGATATTCTATAGATAAATAAGTAAATTCTAGCTTGGCATTATTATTGTTAACAACAGCTATCTCTAAAAATAATTCTTCTCCAGCTTTGGTAAAAGAGTTCCCAACTACTTGTATATCTATCTTGTCGTTAGAAACAATTGTTTTATCATTAGCTAAAAAATTATAGCCAGCATAAATAATGGCCCCCACAAAAAAAACTAAGGCAACAATAAAAAATTTTTTGAAAGCAGAAACTGGTGGTCTTCTGAATTTTATTTTTTTGTCTTCTTTTTTCTCTTCTTCCTGCCAATCTTCCTTAACATCATAATTAACTGGATGTAAAATTCCTTCTCTGGCCTTATTTAATTTATGACCCTTGGTGTCATATAAATTCCTTTTTAAATCTTCTATTTTACTTTTTTCTTGGGGAGTCATAGATTTATTATATCACAATTGGCTTTGGCTCAAAGCTTCATTGATGCTAGAGATAATTACTTTTCGGTCTTTTAAAATATCATCCAGTTTATCTATTTCTATTTTACTATCAACATATTTAGATATTGGAGGGGTATTTTCAATGTATCCTAAATCTTTCAATATTCGCAAAACGATAATCATTTCAATGGCTTTTATATTATTTGGATTAATATTGTCTTTGTCTAAGAAATTGAGCATAAAGATTAAATCTTCAAATATTTCATCATTTTGACTTTCGGCAAAATTAAATCTTTCTAATAATTTAAATATCCGGGAGACCAAAGTAAGACTATTTTTGTTTAGTCTTATTTTAGGATAAATATTTATACTTTTAGCTGAAGTCAGTCGCCAAAAATCTTTACCCCGAACTAAATCAATATGGGCATAAGAAAAAAGTTGTAAAGAAAATCTTAGCTTGGATTTATTCAGTCTGATGCCTTGCGCCATGGCCCTAATCAAACCCATCTCTTTAGTATAAAGAGTTAATATTTTATTAGCCTCGCCTAAATCTCTAGAGCCAATAACTAGTCCATGAGTGTGATAAATATGATGCATAAGAATTAACTAACCAATAGTTTAATTAAAAAAGTATATTGGTCTATTTTAATTTCTTGACCTCCGTTTTGCTTAAAAATAATTTCTTTAGCTACTACCATCTTCTCTAGCGCATCTCTGAATTTATCTATCAATTTTTGCCCGTCTTCTGTTGTCTCAATTTCTAAGGTAATTTGATCATTTGGGTTTAAACCTTCCTTCTTTCTGATATCTTGAATAGCTCTAACCAACTCTCTATAGTTACCCTCTTCTTTTAATTCGGGTGTTATTTCTGTATTAAGGATAACATCTAGTTCATTCCCCTCATCAAATTTAACATCTTTAATGTTTAATTCTTCCTTTATAATATCAATGTAATCCTGCTTAAACTTATATTTTTTAACGATAATCTCAGATAGCGGTTGACGAACCGGAATACTCGCTTTTTGTCTAGCTTGTAACCCCAGGGTCACAACTTCTCTTACTTCAGCCATTTCTTTAATAACATCCTGGTCAAAGAGATTTAATTTTGGCCAAGAGGATAAATGAATACTTTCTTCATCTACCCCCTTAATCTTTAGTTTTTGCCAAATATCCTCTGAGGCAAATGGAGCAAATGGAGCCATTAATTTAACTAGATTTTTTAATATAAAATACAGGGTCTTTTTAGCTTCTTGGTTTCCCTCCTTAATCCTATCTCTGGAGCGTCTTAGGTACCAAGTTGAAAGATCATCAATAAATGTTCTCATTAATCTAACGGGTTCCATCAATTTATAATTCTCCACACTAGCTGTAACCATCTCGGTCAATTCAGACAACCGAGAAAGAATCCAATTATCTAGTGGATTAGTGCTTTTCGGTAATTGATTATTTTCATCTTCCTTATTTCTATAAAGCTCATAAAAAGCCAGAACATTGTATAGTAAATTGAAAAACTTATTATTAATTTCTGAAACATACTTCTCGTCAAAGTTCTTTGGTTCACCCGGTTGGTTAACTGAATACATCCAGAGCCTTAAACTATCTACTCCATATTTATTTATCATAATCCATGGGTCAACTACATTACCCAAAGACTTAGACATTTTTTTACCATTAGCATCTAGTAGTAAGCCAAGACAAATAACATTTTTGAAGGCTTTTCCTTTACCCATTATATTTCCTACGGCATGCAAGGTGTAAAACCAACCCCGTGTTTGATCTATCGCCTCACTAATAAAATCAGCGGGATAAGCAATGTCTTTCTTACTAAATGGATAATGTTCTTGCGCAAAAGGAACTCCACCTGAATCAAGCCAAACATCCATAACCTCTTTTGTCCTTTCTAGCCTTTCTCCACACTGACAATACAACGGATACTCATCTATATATGGTCGGTGTAAATCAAGCTCATAATTACTATTATGAGGCAGTGGCTTAAAATCAAATTCTCTTACTTCTGCATTTTGCAAGAAACCTAAAGTGTCATCTTGGCTAGATGTTTCTTCAAAAGATAGACCTTGGGCTATAAAGTTTAGAGCCTTCGTGGCACAATGGTGACCTACAATTAAAATATTTTTATTTTGATAATTAGAATCTGTGTCATAGATAAAATCTCCAACTCTTTTAACTAAATCAGAAAAACTTTCTCCATCTCCATTACTATCAAATGGCCGATCTATGAAATCATAATCATAAAATTGTTTAAAATCTGTTTTATCTTGTCCTTCAAATTGCGAACTTATTCTTGCTTCACCAATTCTTTTATCATAAATTATTTTATCTAGAGGATAATTAATCTGTCGACAAACAATTTCAGCTGTTTCTTTTGCTCGAAGATAAGGAGAAGAAATAATTATGTCTATTTTTTCTAACGGTCTTTTCTCTAAACTTTCTTTTATTTGCTTACGGCCAACATCTGTTAGTGGTTGGTTCTGGTCATCTCCTAAAACCTTATCGCTAATATTATTTTCCGCTTGTCCGTGCCTCATAATAAAATAGCGATTATCTGATTTCTCAGTTCTCTCTTTCAGTTCAGCCAAACTACCAACCACCGCTTTTTTGCCACACGAAGGGCAACTCCAAACAGGTAGAGGTGTTCCCCAATATCGCTCTCTTGAAATAGCCCAATCTTTAATTTCCTTTAGCCACTCTCCAAATCGTCCTTCTTTAATATAACTTGGTTCCCAGTTTATATCATTATTTTCAGCCAACATCCTATCTTTTAATTCTGACATCTTAATATACCAAGACTCTCTAGCGTAGTAAATTAAGGCTGTTTTGCAACGCCAACAATGAGGATAAGAATGTTCTTGTTTTTCTTTCTTATAAAGCAAATCTCTGCTAGCTAATTCTTTAATTATATCAACAGCTAGGTCTTCGTCGCGGACAAAACGATTAGCCAGAAAATCCGTTCCATCAATAAAACGACCATCTAGTCCAACTAAATGATATTTGGGTAATCCAACTTTATTGCCTAAATCAAAATCGTCTTGTCCATACATTGGAGCTATGTGAACAACCCCCGTCCCGTCCTCTGTTGTTACGAAAGAAGCTTCATAAATCTTATAGGCATTTTCTATTTTTGTTTCTTCTTCTTCTTTGTTAATTAATTTTTTAGTATATGGATAAAGGGGTTCATATTTCAAGCCAACTAAATCTTCTCCCTTCATCTCTTCTACTAATTCATACTCTCCATCTAAAATTGATAGTCGGCTTTTGGCTAATATTAAGAAATTATTATTTTGTTTTATTTTTACATAATCTATTTCTTTACCAACAGCCAAAGCAACATTAGAGGGTAGTGTCCAGGGAGTTGTTGTCCAAACTAAAATAGAAGTTTTGTTATCTATTTTAAATTTAACATAAACAGTAATATCTTTAACATCTTGATAACCCAAAGCTAACTCATGCGAGGAAAGACCTGTCCCACAACGAGGACACCATGGAACAATTTTGTAATCCTTATAAAGTAAATCCTGTTTTTCGGCTTGTTTAATAATATTCCAAACCGATTCTATGTATTTGTTGTGATAAGTAACATAAGGATTTTTTTGATCTACCCAAAAACCAATTCGATCTGTAAACTTATGCCACAAGTCAATATAACCCCAAACGCTTTTTTTGCATTCTTCGTTAAAGTGGTCTATCCCATAACTTTCTATTTCTTTTTTAGATTTAAGACCAAGCTTTTTCTCGGCCTCAATTTCAACTGGTAAGCCGTGAGTGTCCCAACCCCCTTTTCTAGCTACATGATAACCCTTCATTGTTTTGTAACGCAAAACAGCGTCCTTAAAAGCTCGAGCTTCTAGGTGATGCAATCCAGGCTTGCCGTTAGCTGTTGGAGGGCCTTCATAAAAAATATATTCTCCCTCTTTTGATTCTTTCTCTAAACTTTTTTCGAAAATTTTATTTTCCTGCCAAAAAGAAAGAATTTCCTCTTCTCTTAGAGCACTAGCTGATTTATTTTTTTCTTCTTCTTGATTCATTTTCATTGATTGTTACTTTTAATTAATTAAACTTTTAAATAAAAACCCGTCCTTGTATAATAATTTCTTATTATATAAGGACGGGTTTCTCCGTGGTACCACCTTATTTCCCCGATATGGGCTTATTTAACAGCTTTTTCGGGCTTACCCGCTAGGTTCTACTCTCTTTACAGATTTCTTCCTAGAGCCTTCTTGATAAAACAAGAGAAGAAGTGATAACTTCTTATGACCAAATTTAATTATAGCACAAATACTCTTTTGTTCAAAGCTAAAATAAGCCCATAGAAAAATATCCGCGTTTTTTGAAACAATAATCTTTGTAGTGAGGCTACATAGCTAATAGCCACGCAAAGAATAGTTCCACAAAAGAGGCTAGCTCGAGCGACGGCGAAGAGTCTTTGAGCAAAATTTTTAGCAAAAAATTTTGCGTACTCTTTTGTGGAAGCTATTCTTGGAGTGGCTGATATCACATATTGAAAAGGTTGGACCTTTTTGACGATAACCCTGAAGCGAGGCGAGATAAATTAGCAAGGACAGTCCTTGCTAGTTGGTTTTTGCTAGTTATTATTATTATTACATTTTGTCTGGGATTTTAATCCCGAGTAGATATAGTCCGTTTTTCAT
>DAOSXI010000002.1:19516-26344 GCA_035380385.1 Minisyncoccota bacterium | reverse complement strand
GCAAGTTCGTTTTGAAGTTGTAAAAAATTAGTATTAGCTTTTAATTCTGGATAATTTTCGGAAATAGCAAAAAGGGATTTCAGCGTTCCAGACAAAGCATTTTCAGCTTGCTCTTTCTCCCCTAGCCCCTTAGCTTCTATTGCCCTTGCCCGAGCCTCAGTAACTTTTTCAAAAGTTCCAGCTTCGTGAGCGGCATAACCCTTAACCGTATTAACTAAGTTAGGGATAAGATCGTAACGACGCTTTAACTGAACATCAATATCAGACCAAGCTTCTTTGGTGTAATTAACTAAACGAATAAAACCATTATATTTAGCTATTAGGTAAATAGCTAAAATAAAGATAACCCCTAAAAATATATATAAAGTATTCATAAAAAAATAATTTTATCTTAATTTGTCCGACTATTATATTATATCAAAAAATCTCCTGTTTTAACAGGAGATTTTCTGATTACTTTTTCTGTAGATTTTTGAAGATAACAAGTAATGGACTAGCTAAGAAGATGGAAGAATATGTTCCGATAACCATTCCAACCGTTAAGGTAATGGCAAGGATTTTTGTACTTGCTGGGCCAAATATGATTAGTGAAATTAAAACTAGGATCGTAGTTATGGAAGTCAAAAGCGATCGAGGGTAAGTTTGAATAATACTTTCACCAACATTTTCCTCAAATGTTTTACTTTGTTTATTTCTAACATTTTCTCTGATTCTATCAAACATAACTATGGTGTCGGAAACAGATAATCCTAGAACAGTTAAAATGGCTACTACAAATAATGTATCTATATCAGTGTGCATAAAGTGACTAAGAACAGCAAAGACTCCAGCGGTAATTGTAACATCGTGGACTAAGGCTAAGATAGCTGTTATTCCATATTTCCAAGAGGAAACCGGCTTTGAAACTTTCCTAAACGAATAGGCAACCCATAAAATAATTCCAAGAGCAACTAAAATAAATGAGATGATAGATTTTTTAACTAATTCTGCTCCGACAGAAGGACCGACAGAATTAAAGCCAACTTCTTCCACCTCCTGCCCCAAGGCAACCAATAGAGAATTTTTCTCTGCATCAGTGATATCTCTAACTTTAATACTATAACCTAGTTCTCCAACCGGCTGAATCAGAGATGAACCAATACCGACTGATTCAATAATACTTTGCAAATCTACTGGGCTAGGTCTTTCATTTTCATACTTAATTTCTAACAAAGAACCTCCAACAAAATCTATCCCAAAATTAAGACCGAAATAGCTCATTGAAAAAATTGCTAAAGCTACAAGTAAGCCAGAGATCCCTATAAATATTTTTCTGTGATTAACGATAAACATAAAATTTTTCTAAAGCTATAATTTTACTTTATAACTTGTTTTGCGTTAGTAAATCCCGACCCAAACATAAACTCTGTAAACTTACTTCTTCTCTTGAAATTAAGCGAATAGAGGAATAAACGACTAACTAAAACGGCTGAAATAAGAGATGTCACTACTCCAATCAAAAGAACAAGGGCAAAACTTTTTATCAATGTTGTACCAAAAGAATAAAGAATTATAGATGTAATAATAGTAGAAATGTTAGAGTCGCGAACAGACAGCCAAGCTCTCTTAAAACCATTTCTAATAGATGTGGCTAAATCTTCTTTATCTTCTCTTAGTTCCTCTTTTATTCTTTCAAATATAAGAACATTGGCGTCAACAGCCATACCAATAGAAATAATAAAGCCCGCAATACCAGTGGCTGTTAGAACTACTGGAACTAATTTAAAAATAGATAACATTACCAAGGTGTAAATACTTAAAGCTAAAACAGCAATAACCCCTGGTAATCTAAACCAAAGAATAAAGAATATAGCTACAGCTAGAAATCCAACAAGAGCAGCAAAGACTCCTGCTTGAGTAGCTTCATCACCTAGTGATGCCCCAATTGTTTGAGTTGAAACTAGACTAATTGGAACAGGCAAAGCTCCTGAATTCAAACGATCAACCAGCTCTTTAGCTTCCTTGGGAGTAAAATTACCGGAAATGATTGCTTGCCCGTCTGGAATTGCTTCATTAACTACCGGAATAGAAATTGGGTAACCATCAAGGAAAATGGCAATAGTCTTGCCGACATTTTCGGTTGTCATTTGTTTAAATAAGTCTGCTCCCTCTTTATCAAATTGCAAAGAAACCATAGCTTCCCCTGTCGTCTGGTCAAAATTAAGAACGGCTTTATCTAAAAAGCGACCTGTTAGATCAGTTAATTGAAAAAGAGAATCATAATCAGGGACTAATTGTCCAGCTTCATTAACTTTATAAGTTAGTTTTTCTGCTTCGGCTTCTTCCCCTTCTATTTCTTCTGTCTCTTCTTTTGGAACCTCGGTTCTAAAATCTAACATTGGAGTCTGGCCAATCATCTTTATAGCCTCAGAAACATCTGTCACCCCAGGCAAATCCACGATTAATCTTTCTTCGTAATTGTTGGTAAAACTTCCCTCTTGAACCTGAATCATTGGTTCGGCGACACCAAAAATATTAACTCGTCTTTCTATAATATCTCTTAGAGAATTCATTGAGTTAGAAACTTCGGCTTTTTCAACATTAGACAAATCAGCCTTATAAACCAAGTGGCTACCACCCGATAAATCAAGACCAAGCTTAAAAGGAAAACGACTGATAAAATTAACAACCTTATTTGAACTAGGTTCAGGGTTGTCTTTATTAATTTCTGAATAATAAACAAAAAAACCAAGCCCTACACCGAGAAGGACTATAAGCAATGCTTTAATTCTTGTCTTTAGCATAATGGCCTTATTCTAGACCTTTTTTTGACTAAAATCAAGCCTCAAAAACAAGGCTCTATTTTAAACCTCCAGCCACAGGTCCGACCTGTGGCTGGGACCTGTGGCTGGTTAGGATTTTTTGAATTTCTTGAATAGATAATTAAAGAATAGACTAATTATTATTCCAGCAATATAGCCAACTAATATGTCTATTGGAAAATGAACGCCACTTGCCACCCTAGATATTCCAACTAATAAAGCGACTATAGAAAATAGATAACCAATTCTTCTATCAACAAAAAACATAGAGGTGGCTAAAGATGCAAAAAAGATAGAGTGACCTGAAGGAAAAGAATCTAGTCCCCCGTGAATAAAAAGAGGCTCTATAGAATCAAATAAAACAAAAGGTCTAGGTGATGTAATTATCCCCTTAAAGATAGTGGCAAAAATCCAAGAAAAGGTAGCTGGAAAAAAGATAATAAATAACTCTTTGAACTTAAACTTAAAATATTTAAAGGGTATTTTTATGCTAAAAGTTCCATCTTTATATAAAGCAAGTAAAATAAAAACCAAGAAGAAAAAGATAAAGCCGAAAACCTCGGACAAAAAAATAAGCAACCAATCCCCTGCTTGAGATCTGTGAGCTAAACTATAAAGACTAAAAAATATTGAGTGATTCATTGAATAAAAAATATTTTATAAAAAACAATATTAGTATAACATAATTTATTTTAATATCTATAAAAAAATAAATTAATTGGTAATTTTTTTCATCTTGGCCACCTGTAAGACATTGGTCAAAAGCATAGCTAAAGTTACTGGACCCACACCACCAGGGCTTCGGGTAATGAAAGAAGATTTAGGAGCAACTTTTTCAAAATCGACATCTCCTTTTATACTACCATTTTCTTCTGAAGTCCCCGCGTCTATAATTACTACTCCTTCTTTAACCATCTCTTCTTTTATAAAATTAGCTTGTCCAGCAGCCGAAATTATAACATCAGCTTTTTTGATATCATTTTTAGGATTATTGCTTTGTTTAGTGATATTTTTTACAGAATAACCTCTTTTCTCTAAAAGATATGAGACTGGTCGTCCAACTAATTTTCCATTACCCACGACAACTATTTTCTTATTTTTTAAATCTACCCCCGTTTTATCAAGAAGATAAAGACAGGCTTTGGCTGTTGGAAAAATAAAATTACCCCACCCTTCATAAAAAGCTTGGCTATTTTCTTGTCCCAAGCAATCAACATCTAGTTCGGGTAAAATAGAATCTAAAACTTTTTGGCTATTTATGTGTGGGGGTAATGGTAATTGGACAATAATTCCAGCGGTGTTTAACCCTTCGTTTAATTCTTTAATTTTTAAAATTATTTCTTCTGTTGTAATTGTTTCCGGAAAATTAATAATCTGGCTCTTAAATCCCACTTGATTAGCAAATTTAAGTTTTAGATTGGCATATAAATCAGATAATTTATTTTGACCAACGGTAATATCAAAAAGCTCGGGTTGGTATTTTAAGCCACCAACCCGTATTTTAATTTCTTCAAGGAAATCATCTCTTATTTTTCTTCCGTCTATAATATTCATCTTAAATACCCAGAAATTCATTTTTCATATCATCTCTATGAACGACCCTTCTATAACGATTCATGCTCATAAAAATACCAAGTCCGACAAATTCAGTCAATAAGTGCGATCCTCCATAACTCATAAAAGGCAAAGTAATCCCTGTTACCGGCATCAATCCAATATTCATACCAATATTAATAATTAAATGGGACATAAAATAAATTGCCAGCCCGACACCAAAAAGAATTTCAAAATTATTCTTACCAAGCAAGGCTAGGTGTAAAATTCGCCAGATAATTAAAGCATATAATATAAAAATTATAATAACTCCAACAAAACCCCATTCCTCAGAAAAAGCCGCAAAAATAAAGTCCGTTTCATATTCGGGCAAAAACTTTAGCCGAGACTGGGTCCCAAAGCCAACACCCTTGCCCATCAATCTACCTGAACCAACAGCAATTGTTGACTGGTAAGCATTATAGCCAGTATTTTGAATATCAGATAGCGGACTAAAGAAATTTATAATTCTAGCTTTTTGATAATCTTGAAACGAAAAATTCCAGAGTAAACCAAAAGCCAGAGCAACCACCCCAAAAACAATTAATAAATGTTTTTTAGAAATACCAGAGACTAAAATCATGCCCAACCAAATTAAAGCAATTATTATAGCTGAACCCAAGTCTGGCTGTAAAAAAATCAAGACGAAAGGAATAAAGGCATATAGACCAGAAATAAAAATGTGTTTAAAATTACCTATTTCAATATGACGCCGAGAAAAATATTTAGCCAACATTAAAATTAAAATCAATTTCATTAAATCAGATGGCTGGAAAGAAAAACCGCCAAAAGAAAACCAGCTCTGCGCCCCACCTGCCCGGTGTCCAAATATAAATAAAAGAAGAAGAAGGCTGGTAAAGAAAATATAAAGAACAACTAAAACATCTGTCCTTTTAATAAAACTAAAATCAAAAGAAGCTAAAATAAAAAAAGCGATTAGCGAAATAATAATCCAAATTATCTGATGATTAAACAAAACAGATTCTCCGGTAAAAGAATTCATTGTCACTAAACCAGCTCCCAAGACAGGGACAATAAAAAGTAATAGCAACCAATCAATGTTGCCAAAAAAACTTCTTTTTTTGGGTTGGGATAATTTTAATCCACTTAACATAATAAATATTAGTAAGAAACTTCAAAGGGATTGATGGACAGAAAGACATCATGGGTAAGAGGAGTGGCTGACAGCTTTTCTGGCCAAGTAAAGACGACATTAATCTCGGCTCCGCCTCTTAATTCTTCGCGACGAGAAATTGAACCATTGATAGCATTCCCGTCTTTATCGTATAAAATAGCAATAACATCAAATGGTGGTAATGGATAAATTGAATCATTTAAAACCTTAACAGATAAATTAGCTCCATTTATGTCTCCTTCAAAATAAATATCTTTGGTCTTAAAAGGCATCATCTGCAATGTTGGTTCTTTTTTATACCAAACAATAGGTTCACTAAAATTAAATATAACGCTTTTGATTTCTTCTAATCCAGAATTAAACCTTGGCTCTACTATGGCAAAGCGTTGGTTAGGGGGTATAAAGGTACTTCCCTCCCTGCGTCCTATTAAACGATTATCTTTATTATAAACTCTAAACTCATAATTAACTTTGTAAACAGCTTTATCTTTATTTCTGTTTTCAATAAAAGCAATTAAATTATGATTATTACCGATAACGCTAAATGCCCTACTCCAAATAATTACTGGTTCAATGGCTTGTCCTTGGCAAATTAAATCACAACTACCTCCACAATCAACACCTTCTTCGTTCCCGTTTTGTTTACCGTCAAAACAAGTCGGCTCTGACTTTAGGTAAGGAGCAATGATTATCAAAACAATCACCAAAATTATGGCTAAAAAACCTGATAAATATTGAAGCTGTCTTTTGGCCGCCCATGTCATATTTTGTATTATAACAAAAATATACTCCGAATTGAAGTATATTTTGGAATGTTTTATTTAGTCTGTGGCTAACTTAAGTCCTACCTTTTCGGCTATTTGTTTTATCCACAGTTCGTGACGAGAAAGCTGAGTGGAAATTGCAGCATATTAAACACTTAAGTTTCCAATGGCTTTAGCTATACCATCAGTAGAGACAATAAGACTTTGAACTAACTCTCGTAAATCAGCCATTTCACTTTTTATTTCTTGGATATCAGACTTTGAGGCCAAAACACTTGTTAATTTATTTATATCTTCATTGTTTAACATATATAAATTATATAGAATTAATTAATAATAAGCAACAAAACAATAAAATACCCTTAAAAATAAGGGTATTTTATTGTTTTAAAGTTTAAATACTTGGTGCTGGCGACTGCCTACTTTTCCCCCGAAGGAGTATCATCGGTACTACAAGGCTTAACCCGAAATCAGATTTGAAAAGTTTAAATACTTGGTGCTGGCGACTGCCTACTTTTCCCCCGAAGGAGTATCA
>DAOSXI010000002.1:16380-19416 GCA_035380385.1 Minisyncoccota bacterium | reverse complement strand
GTGTTTTAATCAGATATTAAATAATATCTGAAAATTGAATGTTGTTTGTAACGATACGATTTTCAAATTTCCTAATAGGAATCGAACAATTAGTACACCTTGGCTAAACACATTACTGTGCGTACACCTGGTGCCTATCAACCTAATCATCTCTTAGGTTTCTCAAACGATTCCTCATCTTGAAGCTGGCTTCGTTCTTAGATGCTTTCAGATCTTATCCATTCCCGACATAGCTACCGGGCGGTCCAGTTGGCACTAGAGCCCGTACACCAGAGGTCAGTCCACTCCGGTCCTCTCGTCACTTCATCTAATCAAATAATTTTGATTAAGACTATTCCCCTATTTCTAGGAGCGCAGACTATATCTTCACCTTTTTCTAATATTAAAATTAGAACGAAGGGTTGGCATATTACAGATATACGCTGTCATTTTCTAGGAAATGATTCCTCGTATATAAGTCTCTCCGTCGGTTTAAAACCTAGGATCAGTCGTTACGGGGTCAAACCAAACATTGCAAATAATTCATCTTTTGTTTTCTTCTTTCTGGTATTATAATTATTAACTTGAATAATTAAAATATCTTCAATAAGACGATTTATTTTTCTTTTATCTAGCATTTTAAATTATGCTAAATCTGTTTTTTTCGCAATTTTTAATCGACTTCCCACGGTATTATCTTATCATTTTTTGGTCCTCAAGTAAATTCTCAACACAAGGGCAGGACCGCTCATTTGTGTTTGCATTTTAAGAACAAAAAATAATGAAGACTTCACCGTTATTAGCCAAATTGTCATCCGAGATTTCTCTCGGAAGTAGCAAGGCCCTTTCGGGCTTACTAGGAGCAGATCTTCTCAAGAATCAACGCCTGCAGTAGATAGGAGACCAACCTGTCTCACGCATCTATGTTTTACTTCCGTTATCATCGCGTTTTAATAATGATAACAGAACCTCCATTACTGAAGGGATCGGACTATATATTCTTCTTTACAGAAGGTTGGTTTTTAGTCTCTACATCCCGACTCAACTAGTGTTGAGAGGGACTCGGTATTATCACCCAAACTTTTATAAACAAAAGTTTTAGGGACTTCACCGATAACCCCAACTTGTCATAATATATTTCTATATTACGCCGCCGTGATATGCAAACTTGCATACATGGTCTTTTGCTAATTGATTTTCATTAGCTGATGTCTCTTTTTGTAACATTTCCTCTTCGGGTTCAAACTGTTAAAACCACAATCTAATGTTTATAAGCTTTGTGAAATGGGCAAGAAAATTCTTTCTTGCCATTCGTGCTACCGGCTGGGTTCGAACCAGCGACAGTCGTGAGGCATCAGCCCACCGCTCTACCAACTGAGCTACAGTAGCTTAACTTAAAAATGAACAACATTTCACAAAACTTACAAACACCTTTCTGATCTTAACGGTTTGAACCCAGCTCGCGTACCTTTTTAATTAGCGAACAGCTAAACCCTTGGCAGCTTCTCCACCACCAGGATAAGGTGAGCCGACATCGTATATTCGTCTATTATTACTAATAGTATGGACTATATCTTCATCCTTTCATAATAATCAATTATGATTAGGCGTTGGCGTCTTAGCGTTACGCATATGTAACGCTCCATGTTTTAAAACATAAGTCTCTACAGGGTCATAACCAATTTGTATCTCATAGAAGAAATTACATAGGGGTCTATCATTTCCATAAACTTGCCTATACTTTCTTTCATAATTCTAATTCTATAGTATTTTTTATCTTTATTTAATCTCGATTTAATCCCAATTTTTCTAAGTAAAGTTACTAATCTTTTTTGGTCTTGAATGCTGAATTGTTGAGTGTTTAGATAAATATCTCTATCTCTACACTTGCTTCCATCATCCATATACCAGATAGCAACAATAATTGGATTTAATTCTAAATTTTTTGGAATAATCTTTCGATTATTTTTATAAAACATTTCATAAAAATGAGTTAGATCTTTATGTTGTTTGGTAAAAAATCTATAGGCAATACGATTTTCATTATTTAGTCTTTCTTTTGGAGCAGATTCACACAATCTTTTTAATGAATTGTATTTATAATCTACATACTCTTTTGCTTTAACAGAGTGATTAATTTCTAAAAAAGCATTTTTTCTGCCGGGTATTATTCTTAAATACCCATCTCCTAAAATAGAACCTATAATGATAGATCGTTCAAATTCGGTTAGACTTCCCACGGTATTGTCCATTTAGTCATTATAACAAAAAATGGAGTTCACCGTTATAAGCCAAGATTTTAATCAAATATATTCTCCGTTTTAAAAATATATTCAACTCCAGACTGCACGATTTCTCATGCCGCACCCCGATAATGTTAAGGTGCCGAACTCCGCCGTCGATATGAACTCTTAGGCGGAACTAGCCTGTTATCCCTAGAGTAGCTTCTATCCGTTAATCTTCAACCGCGTCTAATACGGGTTGTCGGTTCACTATGTTCTGGTTTCCCATCTGCTCGACATGTACGTCTTACAGTTAAGCTAGCTTGTGCCATTACACTATCGGCACGGTTTCCATTCGCGCCTAGCTAACCTTAATAAACTCCTCCGTTACTCTTTAGGAGGATACAGCCCCAGTAAAACTACCCACCAGATACTGTCTCTCTGCGTTTTTGCCGTAGAGATTAGAATATATAAACATTAAGAATGGTATTTCACTGTCGAGTAGAGTACAACCGAAATCGTACACTTCAAACCTCTCCCATCTATGCTACGCAGAATATCCATATATTCAATATCAAGCTGTAGTAAAGCTTCTAGGGTCTTTTCGTCTATCTGCAGGTAACCGGCATCTTCACCGGTATTGTATTTTCACCGAGCAGGTCTTCGAGACAGCTCTCCAGTCATTATGCCATTCGTGCGCGTCGGAACTTCATGTTCTTTACATCGCTTATCTCTAAATTATATCTTAGAGGCGAAACCCACTATTACTAGTGGCACAGACTATATTTTCATCTCAACGTTTTTAGAATTTCCTCTTTTGTATATTTTCTTTTTC
>DAOSXI010000002.1:7107-16280 GCA_035380385.1 Minisyncoccota bacterium | reverse complement strand
AGTTCGCAGGGAGCTGTGTTTTAGATAAACAGTTGCCAGAGAAACTTTCGCTGCGGGCCGTGAGATACAACATTCGAATTTTTAATAAAAAATCTTTCTCATATAAATATATAAGTAATCATAAAATCTCAAATGCTCTATCTCACGGCCAAGCCTTATTCCAAAGTTACGGCTGCTTGTTTGCCGAGTTCCTTGAAGACCTCTCACTCGTTCGCCTTGGTCTACTCGACCTGATCACCTGTGTCGGTTTGCGGTACGGATTCTATTTTATTAACCTTAGATACTTTTCTTGGAAGCGTGCTTTATAAAATTTGCCTCGGCGAACCGAAACATTTATGCTTCGCTTGAGTGTTACTTTTACGTCAGCTTCCGGATTTTCCTAGAAGCCACCCTTACTAACAAACTCAAATCCAATAATGAGCTTTATATACTACACTCCGTCCTATCTTCGAATAAAATAGAAGTGCTGGAATATTAACCAGCTGTCCATCGAATACGACTTTCGTCATCTCCTTAGGACCGACTAACCCTGGGGCGATCACCGTTGCCCAGGAAACCTTGATCTTTCGGCGGGAAGGGATCTCACCTTCCTTGCGGTTACTTGTGCCAACATTCTTACTTCCACATACTCCACCATGGGTCACCCCTTTGGCTTCGGCGCAATGTGGAACACTCTCCTACCGCCACATGAGATAGCAATATCCAAATTTTTCCATTCAACAAAATCTATACAGAATTTAATTCTTAGATTTTTATTTAGATACTATTATCTCATGTGGCCCTCAATTTCGGTATTATGTTTAGCCCCGATTATTTTCGGTGCGAAATCTCTAGATGAGTGAGCTGTTACGCTTTCTTTAAATGATGGCTGCTTCTAAGCCAACATCCTCATTGTCAGAGAAATTTTACCTCCTCGTTTTGCACTTAACATAAATTTAGGGACCTTAATTTGAGATCTGGGCTGTTTCCCTTTTGGCTAACGGAGCTTCGCCCCCGTAGCCTAACTGCCGTGCTTTTGGCTCTTGGTATTCGGAGTTTGATAGAATTCGCGAGATTGCTCCCTGTCGAAACCTTCCAGTGCTCTACCCCCAAGAGGAACACACGACGCTAGCCCTAAAGCTATTTCGGAGAGAACCAGCTATTACCAGGTTCGATTAGCTTTTCACTCCCTACCACAAGTCATCCAAGACTATCGCACGGGTCACTGGTTCGGGCCTCCATCTGTCGTTAGACAAACTTCACCCTGCTCATGGCAAGCTCACCTGGCTTCGGGTCTTATCTAGACTACATAATTTTTTCGCGCTATTAACACTCGGTTTCCCTAGGGCTCCACTGTTCTAACAGCTTAGCCTGCAGCATAGATAAACTCGTTGGCTCATTCTTCAATAGGCACGCCGTGATGGTTACGTCTTGCGACGCACCACTCCGACTCCTTGTAAGTATATGGTTTCAGGTCTATTTCACTCCCCTCATCGGGGTTCTTTTCACCTTTCCCTCACGGTACTAGTTCACTATCGATCTAAAAAAGTATTTAGCCTTACCAGTTAGTGCTGGCAGATTCACTCAAGCTATTCATGTCTTGAGCTACTCAAGAATGACAATAAAGAAGATGTGAAATTTTCGACCACTGGGCTATCACCATCTGTGGCACTTCTTTCCAGAAGTTTAATCTAATAACACATTTTGTAACTTCTCTAGATAAATCTACATTGTCACCTTACAACCCCTTGTGTCTTGCGACACTCGGTTTGGGCTCTTCCCTTTTCGCTCGCCGCTACTAAGGAAATAACTATTGTTCTCTTTTCCACCGGGTACTGAAATGTTTTACTTCCCCGGGTTTGCTCTCCATACATCTTAAGTGCAGGAGTTTCCAAGGTTTACTTGGAAGGGTTCCCCCATTCAGAAATTTCCGGATCAAAGGTTGCTTGGCACCTCCCCGAAACGTATCGCCGCCATGCTACGTCTTTCATCGCCTTTTTTAGTCTAGGCATCCACCATATACTCTTAAATTTCCTATTAGGAAATTTAAAAATTATCCTCATTTTCTTCTCTCCAAAGAAAACTTGGATTGGCTGATAAACAAAAAAACCGCTTCTTTGAGTATCAGCCCGCATCGTTACATTGTTCTCAGCTCGTTCAAAAGACCCTTAAAAAAGGATAACAGTGAGCTCGAACAACATTCAATTTTCAAATATCATTCGCCCTATTTTGGACTAGATGTTTTTAAAATAAAAAACCGCTTGTGGCGGTCAAAGCAAAACCTTATAGGATTACTCTTCCCGCTTCTTAAAGTGATTTTTGTTTATTAACATCGTGCCCAGTATTTTATACTAATATAATTTTCTTGTCAACAACTTTACGGGGATAAAAATAATCTTGATTTTAGTAGAATTTTAGTAGTTGAACTACTAAAATTTAATCTTTGTGTGGAACCAAAAAAGGTCTCCAAAAAGGTCCGACATTTTCAACTTTTGGAGCGAGGCGAGGGGTAGACTAGCCACTTCAAGAATAGCTTCCACAAAAGAGTACGCAAAATTTTTTGCCTGCCCGAATGCTAGGTATTAGTGGGCGGGTTAAAAATTTTGCTCAAAGACTCTTCGCCGTCGCTCGAGCTAGCCTCTTTTGTGAAACTATTCTTTGCGTGGCTATTAGCTATGTAGCCTTGCGAAAAAAGGCTGACCTTTTCAACCTTTGGAGCGAGGCGAGATTGGTTTACCATCAATTTCGCGGTCGCGAAGTTGGTGGTAAACCTAAAAAACAAACAAAAAACAACCCTCATTAGATGAGGGTTGTTTTTTGTTTTAGTGTTTTTTATTTCTGTAAGTGTTCAGATATTTTTTCCAACTTTTTTTCAGCTAGGTTTTTACCTCCCAATCCAAATGATAGGCCAAGGCCCAAAGCTAAAGCAACAATAATACCGATTAGAACAAATTGCATTGCTGAAGCGGCAATTCCTAATTGTGACAAAGCTGTAAACAAAGTGAAATTCCAAACAGCGTAATAAACAATCGTGGCAACTAAACCAGATGAACCAAAGCCCAGTGCTTGAATTCCAGCTTTAACATACTTTCTAACTAAGTTAGCTAAGATAGCACCAATGATTAAGACTAGGGCAGCCAAGACTACTGTTGGCAAGTAATACATAATAGTCTGCTTAAAGAAAGATCCGGCTTGCTCCAAACCAATAATTTCCAAAGAAGTTAAAGTAAAGACAATAATAGTAAACCACTTGACTAGTCCACCAAAAAATCCACTAACATTTAATCTTAGTCCTGCTTTATCTGCTAAATCTCTGGCTCCAATCTTTTCAAAAAGTTTGTCTATCTTTGTTGCTTTGAAAAGTTCAGTGATAGCTATATTTAGAAAATAAGCTAAAGCACAACCAACAATAAATATGACTATTGCCCCTAAAAGACCAGGCAAAAAGTTTACAAATGTAGACCAAATACCGACTAAAGACTGCTTAAATATTTCACTCCAAGTTATTAAAACCATAATGATTAATTAAAACTTAAATAATAAATTCGACATTAATTCTATTTAATAATTATAACAAAAATACTATTTTTTAGAAATATATGTGGATAATTGACCACTATCAAATAATTTCTCGTGTGGCTTGTCAATAATATCACAAACTAATTTATCATACATATCTAATCTATACTTAAACTCCTTACTGTCAAAAACAACATAGTTTAACTCCTTCCCTATCTCAGCCTCTAACCCCTTAATAACCTGATTAAGAAGTGTTTTCTTAATCTTATCTGCGACCAATAATAAATCCGCTCGGCTTTTCTCCTGTCCAATAAAGACACCAGCAACAATGAGAAGCTTCATTCGTCCAACTTGTTTGAAGCGAGCAATTAAATCTTCTTGAATTAATAAATCTGGATCTATTAAAATCTCTTTGATTGGTTGCAAGTAAGGAAAGTGATTATTGAGAGACCAAACAGAAACTTTCTTTTTGCCTCCCCGAGCACCTTCTTTAGTGATTGTTTTTTGTCTAATAAAATCAAGAGACATCAGCGCGTTTATTTCTTTGCGAACATTGGCTCTAGTTACCCGAGAATGAGAGACAATCTCAGCTATTTCAAAATTGCCACTATTTAAAAGAAATAGCCTCATTATTCTAACCCGAGCCTGACTGCCAAAAAGTTTAGCTAAAATATCCATAAAGTTAAGATAACACTTGTGTGCTTTAGACTAATTTATAAATTCTAACCAGTTATCTAGTTATCTAGTTATCTAATACATATTATAACTTTTATTTAAAGCAAATTCAACCCAAAAATAGCCCCGAAGCCAAAGGCCTCTGGGCTATTTTTTACCCCAGCCACAGGTCCGACCTGTGGCTAGATCTGTGGTTAATCCCAGCCACAGGTCCGACCTGTGGCTAGAGTTGGGGCTGTATTACTTTAATGTAACCTTGGCACCAGCTTCTTCTAATTTCTTCTTAAACTCTTCTGCTTCCTCTTTCTTCATCCCTTCTTTCAAAACTGAAGGAGCGCCATCAACTAAATCTTTAGCTTCTTTTAATCCCAAAGTTAAGACTTCTTTAACAACTTTCATAACAGCAATTTTCTGAGCACCGGCTTCGGTCAATTCAACATTGAAAGCAGTCTTGGCTTCAGCGGCCTCTCCTTCGGCTCCCCCATTAGCAGGACCGGCTACGGCTACTGCTGAAGCGGAAACGCCAAACTTTTCTTCTAAAACTTTAACTAGTTCATTTAAATCCAAAACTGACATTTCTTCTATTTTAGAAACTATGTCTTTGAATTTAGCAGGAACTTCTACAATCTTTTTTTCTTCTTCCATATTTTTAATTTAATTAATTAGTAATTATTTTGTAGTTGCAATTTGATTAAGAGCAACAGCAAATCTCTGGATTGGTGAATTTATCAGGTTTACAAACATACCACGCAAAGTCTGAAGTGGTGGAATTGTAGCAATTCCAAGCATCTCTTCTTTGTTCATATATTTACCCTCAAAAACTCCCCCAATGATAGACATATTATCTTTATGTTTCTTTTGAAAACCATAAATCTCTCTTGGAGCAGATAATAAATCTTCGCTATAAGCTAAAGCGACTTGTCCTGGTAACTCAGGAAGCTCTCCTTCATATTTTTGAGAATCTAAGGCTCTTTTTAATAAAGTTTTTTTGGAAACAATATAACCAACATCTTCTTTTTGAAGAGAGCGACGAAGCTCATTGCTGTCGGCTACTTTTAATCCATCAAACTTCACAAAAACAACTGACTTAGAATCATCAATCAATTTTTCCAGATTGGCAACTAATTCTTTCTTCTCACTTAAGGTAATTGACATAAATATTTAATGAATTGGTTTTTACACCTTTCATCAATTGGTAATAAAAAATGCCCTTGCGGGCCGTTGTAGTCTATCTCACTAAAAAGCGAGATATTCGACCTTGGCAGGACTTATTGTTTGCCTACTTTCTACGGCTACAAAAACATCATATCAAAAAATAATTTTTTGTCAAAGTAAGATGCAGTAAAAAAATAATTTAATTAATTAAAACTCTGTAAAATCTTCATAATAATTAACCCAACAGCCACCACTGCACAAAAAGATAATGCTACTTTAAAAAAATGATTCATATTTTTAATATAACATATTTTTTATATTTCCTCTTCAGTTTCTGTTGGGTCGTCTTCCAGCACATTGGGCTCCTCCAAACATTCCTCTTTGATGGGTGCGTCAATTTCTTCTGAGGCAGAAGAAATTGACGCACCGCTTTGGCTCTCATCTCCACCAAAATCTTCCTCGCTTAGCTCTATCTCTCTCATTGGTTCTTCTTCCGTGTCAGCACTTTGCTCGTCTGTCACATCTTGGCCCTCATCGTCTTCTCTCTCTTCTTCTTCTCGGGTGTTCTCTTCTTGCTCATCTACTAATTGTTCCATTTCCTTCTGCTCATCGTTCTCTTCTTCGCTTGGGTTATCATCTTGGCTATCTATCAGTTGCTCCATTTCTTCTCCGCCAGCTTCTTCTATAATTTGATTCCCCGTTTCAATAAAACCAGATTGATCTTCGCAAGTAGAAAATAATCCCACTTGGGCTATAGCCATAGCCAATCCCTCTTCTATTTCTACATTTATAAAAATAGTTAGTTCTTGGGTATATTCTTTGGTCTTATCAGCCCAGCTTCTCATTTTTACAATTATTTTATATTGTCCAGCAATTAAATCACCTCTTGATAAAGTTCCGTCCCAAACTTTCGTGCAAGTATTTGTGCCGTCCACGCAACCAGACCCAGAGTGGAAAGTTTTATAAATCTGATCATCTACCATATTTTTTATCTGAACAGAAACCCAATCCACATCTTGATTGGCAATGAAATTTATAGAAACAGGTTCTGTCTCTCCGGGGAAATAGTGAATACTTTCGGCCAAGCCGTTTATTCCAAAATCATGCAATTCGGGCATAGGGGTATAAGGGGCTTCCCTTTGGAAAACAAAGATAGTTCCATCTTGCCCTTCATTTTCGGCTTGTCCTCCATCTGATTCTAAAATAAGCGACGGATCAAATTCATTTATATAACTAATAGCAATTCTTCCCCCTCCCCCTCCATAATAAGAACCATGTATTGCTTCTCCCCCACTTACACTGATTTGCCCTGAACCGTTTATATTTTTTGTTTCAATATAAACACTGCCTCCGCTAGATCCTGATTCTCCTAGAGCCGTTATAAACCCATCGTTCAAAAAATCATATTTGACTTTTATTTCAATAGACCCTCCACCACGATTTTCCCCTGCCCCACTACCAAAATCAACCGGCAACTCTTCTGAGCCGTAAGTATTTTTAGATTCGCCACCACCCAAACCACCATAACTTGCTCCAGCTAGATTGGAATCATCTGGGGTTCCAAGACCAGATAGAAGACCATGACCATTTGCATCTATTAAAGAATCGGGATCTATGTATAAATTATCTGTTTCTATTCTTAAAACTCTTTCGTCTAAAGTATTTATCATAGACCCTCCTTCAACAAAAAGATCAAGGGCCATTATCTTCCCTTCGTTTAAAGTAAGAATAGAACCACCCTCTAAAATAATTTCAGGAGCAATAATATCTATTCCTTCTTGGGCTCTTGCCGTTGTCCCCGGGCTTAAAATTATTTTATTGGGCTCAATGATATTATCATCTTCCCCAAATTGCCAATTACCTCCGACCGTAACCTCTCCCCGCCTTGTATTGTTTACCAAAGATGTCCCTGAGGGAGAACAAATTGAGTGATCAGAAGATAAACAACCACCCGAGACATCAAACTCTCCAGCAAAACTAAATTCTTCATAATAAACTGCTATTCGCCCTCCCCCTCCTGGGTCATAAATAATTCCATCTGATTCATACTCTTCTCCTCCTCTTGCTGAAAAAGAACCATTACCAAAAAGCTCTCTTGTTTCAATCAAAATACTTCCACCACTTGCATTGGGCCCTCCGTTAGCTTCTATAATTCCCTCATTACCTAGATAATCTAATGTTAGATGAATCGCCCCTCCTCCTCGCCCCGCCAAAGAAGCTCCTGCACTTCCAAAATCTAGGGGGGTAATTGCTGAGCCATAGACAAAGTCTTTATAATCATCTGTTGCTCCTCCATAAAGACCACCGGCTATTTCAAAGTCTGGCGTTCCCGGGCCGGCTAAAAGACCACCTTGGCTAACCGTAATACGACCCCCGTCTCTTAAAGTCAATCCGTTTGCGTCTATATTAAGATTTTTTTCTGGAGCGATTTTTAAAACCGAGGAGTTTAAAACCAAAATTGCTTCTGTTTCAATTTCTTCATCTCCACTAAGACTCATTTCTGATTCGTATTCCAATATTATGTCTTCAGTTTTTATTTGACTCTCCCCCAAAGAGCGAAAATTTGAATCTTCGCTAACAAGTATCCCCCCAATATCCAATTCGTTACCGCCCTTCAATGTAAAACTGCTTCCTTTTGCTATCTGTAAAATTAAAGATTTAATTAAAACATCTTCTTCTGTTTCAACTTCTGCGTTCTCTCTTATAGATATACAATTAAATTCATATGGACTATGTATTTTTTCAAAACGCCAAGAAGAAGAAAGGACGATTATTCTATTATTAACTTTATCAAAAAATCCAGCTGTCCCATCTTGTCCAGCCGAATTGCAAACTACATCGTCGCAATATAGGCCACCTAAGACTTCTGTATTTATCTCTATGGCATGGCTTATCCTTTGATAATGAACAGCAATTCTTCCTCCCCCACCACCAGCAAGCGGATTGAGTGAATCAGTATTTCCACCGTTGGCTGTTATTTGTCCAGACCCTTCAAGAAAGTTTGTGTTGATATAAATACTTCCACCACTTGAGTGATTTTGTCCGTCGGCACTAATTTTTCCATTGTTTATAAAATCTCCGCTAATTTCTAGCCAGATAGCTCCTCCTCCTCTATAATTCAAAATTCCACTTCCTAAATCTGTCGGGATAATTGACGAACCATAAGCTGAAACAGAATCTAGCCCTCCGCCCCGTCCACCATAACTCATCCCTGCATTATTTATTTGATCTTGTAACGGACTACCGGGTCCCCAGTAATAACCTTGATAATCAGCAGAGATATGAGAACCCTCTTCTATTATTATGTTATTAGCATTTATCTTAACTCCACGATAAAAAGACAAGCCCTCCGGACGACTAAGTAATGTTAAAGTAGCATTATTTCTAACAATAACATTGTCGTAAAAATATTCACCAGAAAGAAGCTCGGCATCATTTTCTATAATTAAATCAGGTAAGAGAGATGGCTCAGAAACCCTAATTATCCTTTCTGTGGTGGCAACATTGCCAGATAAATCAGTTGCGGTGTAAGTAATTGTATATTCACCCGGAATTGCAATATCTATAAAGCCACTAATAATAACTGATAAAGGCCCATCTATAACATCTATGGCTTCTGCCCCGAGCTCAGTATATGGTGAGCCTAATTCTAGAGAGATAAAGCTTGGGCCATTTAGGCTTAAGACCGGTGGGATGGTATCTATAATTTCCTCTTCATCTTCCTCTTCTTCTTCATCATCATCCTCTTCTTTTTCTTGATTATCGTTAGAGCCACTATGGCTAACATATCTTCTTGTGGTGGTTTTAATTTCTGGGGTAAGTGTTTCGGCTAATTCAATTGCGAG
>DAOSXI010000002.1:3549-7007 GCA_035380385.1 Minisyncoccota bacterium | reverse complement strand
TACAATTTTATTTATAAAAGGAATATCTTTTTTAGCAATACAAATTTCATTTTCTGCCTGTACGTTATTTTCTTTTAATTTTGTCAGTGATTCAGCTATCTCCTTGGCTATCCTTTTGCCTTGATATTTTAGGTAAATAGTTGAAAGATTGTGACCTCTTTTGTCATCCCCTTCTTCACCCCCTTCTATTGTGACATTGGCTGGTAAGACATCTAGAAAACCCCAAAGCCTAACCCAATTCATAATTTCATCATTACTAGATAATATATATTTTCCACCACCAGCTATATAGCTTGTTGGCGTACCAATTCCATAAATAGCTATTGATTCTTTTGGCACCCCGCCATCTTTGGAAGCGATTGAATTATAAATGTCATTAGCGTAAAAATTGCCCTGAGAGTGGGCAATTAGGAGAAGTTTCTGTGTATTTACTTTATCGGAGAGGTCGCTAAGCATTTTGTCTAAATCATAAGTCGGATAGACAAAATGCTCCATCACTTTTTGATTGGCTGAATCAATGAAATCAACTAGGCCTAAGACATGTGATTCGTTGTAAATATAATCAACATAGACTTTTTGCTTGTTGAAAATTTCCGGCACGACCTTGGCAATTTGTTTTTTGTTATAAACGGCCCCCTCGGGAGTGGTAATCATGCCGTTTATGGTGATAACAGTATAGCCATCACGCAAACACGACGAAGCAAATGAAAAGGTCGGCAAAAAGAGCAAGCTGATAATAAAGATTTTTATTATTTTCATATTTTGATTATCTTTTAATTAGCTAATAAAGAATAATCTATATCACATCTGTCTTTTTCTTCTATATCAGAAAAACTTCTAACTTTTGTATAAAAATCTTCTTTGACCTTAGCTCTTTGTTCTGTATTAAATTGTATTTTTTCTAAGAAAGAGATGTATTCATCTATTTTTAATAATTCGGCATAATCTCTAAATGATTCGGGGCTTTCTCTTGGGGAGATTGTATCCGCCAAGCAGGCGTCGGCCCGGCTATCTTCTCTGGCAATTTCTGTGGCAACTTCTTCGTGGCTGAAATCCTGTGTCATTATCATTTGCCAGACTTGAGCATATTGCAATAAAGCTGACCTTGTTTTTGCTGAATCAGGATATTTTTCAAAAATATAGAGCTCCACATCGTCGCGAATACCATTTTCATTTATATCTACCCCCGCTATAGTTTGATTTGGGTTTTCTGGCATTTCTGGTAAGTTTTCTCCCAAAACATCTGCTAGATTTATTTTGGTGGAGTGAATTATCTCAATCTGCCTTTGGTCTTTGTCTAATTTCTTGTAATGAAAAAAACGAACGACTATAAAACTTATGAATAAAATTATAATAATGGTTGATAGAGATATGAAAACCCATTTTAAAATAGGCCCCAAAGATTTATAAATATCTTTTTTCATAAGCTAAAGTATATTATGGCTTTAATAAAATAAAAGAGCTCATTCTCCCTTTCTGTTTATAAATACAAAGGTCTTGCCTTGGCAATGACAACAAACTTTTGTGATATGTCTAATTTTTTACAAAATAGATATATTAAAATAAAAACACATTAAAAAAGATATCAAATTTTTAGATTAAATTACCATGCCGAAAAAGGTCTTGCCTTGGCAATTGGGAAATATATTTTTACAGGGTGTCAATGTTGTTTTTTTAATTTTGTAATTTTAGAAGATTATAAATTGGGCAAAATAAAAACGACTAGCAAAAATTACTAGTCGCCATATTAATCCTACCTAAAATCAATTACTTTCTTTTATAATCTCATAAAGATCATTAATTATAAAAAGAAAAATAATCAACCTTAGGCTTTCCTTTGGTTCCATTGCATTAAATCCTACCTTGTGAGCAACCCCACTAAGATAGGTCAAACCCAAAACATAGAAAGAAGTTCTAATCATTTTCTCTTCGGGTGGTAATTCCCTAAAGAAAGATGATTCTTTTTCCTCTTCTACTCTTAGCCTAAAATAAGCTAAGAATCTATCTAGGTTTGTGACCCGGCTAATCATCTGGTCTTGCATACTTATTCTGCTAGTCCAAGTGATTCAACCTCCTTAGCTGTCATTTTCTCAAACGGCTTTGGTTTTTCATAAACCGGAGGATCTGGACTCTCTTTTCGTGGTTTTTTAACCTTGAAAATTTCAAGCTGGAAGGGTTTCCTTTTTCTTTTTCTAGGTTTTGGAGTGATATCAGGTTTGGGTTTTTCGTTTCTGGGGAAATATTTGTTCCTTATTTTAAAAAACCGATGCTTAAAAACTTTGTAGGAATAGCCTTTAATATAATCACCCAAACAACGATAAGCATAATCCTTCATCCAAATCTGAAAATATAATATATTGTTTGATATTATTTCAGATTTGCCATCAGCGTCATGACCCAATTTATCCATTTTTTTTGCGTAAAGACGATTATAATGCTGAATAACTTTTAACCAGCAATCTTCTTCTTCTTTTTTCATTTTTTTTATTTTTAGATTAATAGATCAATTTTCTCCATTATTATATATACTAAAATGAGTTTAGTCAAGGGGGCACGGAAAATGACCCTTTAATAAGGGTCATTTTCCGTGCTTTATACTTATCTAATTATTTAAACTAGTCTTCTATCGCATCTATCGCCTCTTCAGCCAAATCTATAGCGTCTTCAGCATAATCTATGGCCTTATCATAATCTTCATCATCAAATTCATCTTCAGCTTTTTCTAATTCCTCCTCTGCTTCTTCTAATAAATCCCAAGCCTCATCAACATCATAACCATCGTCCTCGGCTTCTTCTATTTCTTCTTCAGCCTCATCTATGGCATCCTTGGCATCATCTATAGCATCGTCTGCTTCATCTTCATCGTCATTTTCTCCAATGGCATCAATGGCATCATCAATTAAGTCTTCAGCTTCTTCTAATAATTCTTCAGCTAGCTCATAATCTTCATCATCAAAAGCATCTTCAGCTTCATCAAAAGCATCTTTAGCATCATCTAAAATATCTTCGGCCCTATCCACATCTTCCCCGTCGTCATCAGCTTCATCTATTTCATCCTCGGCTTCTTCAATCATCTCTTCTATCTCATCAATTAATTCTTCTATCTCATCCTCCTCGGTTTCTCCACCGGCATCTTCATAAGCATCTTGGGCGTTATCGTAAGCATCAAGAGCTAAATCGGTGGCTTTTTCATAACTATTTTTAAAATATGAATCTACTGCGTCATAAAAATCTTCCCGAGCATCAGCTAAATCTTTTTGGGGGCGACTAACGTTATCTCCATCATCTTCCGCTTCTTCTATTTGTTCCTCGGCATCTTGTATCATAGAGATAGCTTTTTTAATTGCTTCTATGGCTTCTTTGTCTTCCGGAGTCCGATAAGAAGAAGCTTGAGAAGTGGCTATTTGGTTTTCAAGATTTGCAATTTCTGCTCGCAAAGAGGCAATAATTAAATCATC
>DAOSXI010000002.1:0-3449 GCA_035380385.1 Minisyncoccota bacterium | reverse complement strand
GCTAATAAAAATAATGTTTTAAAAATTTTATTTTTCATAATATTTCTTAAATTAACTAATAAAGTAAAGTCTATAACTTTGTCGTCCTTTTATTATACTACTTTTTACAAATAAACAAAAAACCGAGACCTAGATCTCGGTTATTCTCTTTATGGCCTCATCTAAGTTTTTGTCAAACTCAGGGTAGTTTTCTTTCTTGAAACTTAATCCTACCCTGTTATGATAATGTTTGAACAGAAACTTTCTGATTTTTCTCTCGCTGTGGCTACCACAGAGAGACCACTGGCTTTGCCAAAATAAAAATTCTTTGGCTGCCAGGTTGTAGATTCTCAATTTTTTCATTTCTGTAGATGTTTATTATCTTCACTCTACCACCCCACCCTTTTTTGTCAAACAAAAAACCGACCTCTAAAAGAGGTCGGGTATTTCTTTTTTTATTGACTCATGATTGAAAAGTGTCAAATATTCGGCCGTTTCTTTTTGCCAAGAGAAAAACAGACTGTTTTTCTCCATAGAGATATGAATAAAACGGCTTAGAGATTCGCCTGTCGCCAGATAAAAGGACAAAAGGCCTCATCGGATGAAAACCTTTTCTCTTAAGGAGTAACCCTTTGCCGTCTTTAGCAACAGAATATCCCGTCAAGGAGAATGCCCTAGAAGCCTTCATGGTGTCGGTATTCATAAACACAAAGAGACCAAATATATCCTTTATGACAATAAAGGAAGTCGTTGGTATGTCTTTGTATTCTTTGGCCGACACAAACATCCTTTCGTCATCTAATTTTGGATTGAACACAACCAGTTTATCTCCTTCAAAAAAGACCAGAATGTCTCCCCCTCTTTTTTGAAAGATTTCAAAGTCTTTAAACTCATACAGGTAAGCCCTTTCGGACCTGTATAAGCGGAAGTCTCCCCCAATGACCTTGCGGATATAATATCCGTTTGCCAGTTGAGTTAAGGATTTTTTTTTGGGTATTACCACCCCGTCACACAAAGAGCCCTTGGCCCCTTCGGTGAAATTGTTTTTATTTTTCATCTACTTAGTTTTGATTATTATTATAACACTTTTTCTAAAAAATGGAAGGGGTTGATTATATATTCTAGATACTAAAAATGGCCTTTTGAAGGCCATTTTATGAGTATTGAATTTTCTCAAGCTCTTGAGAAAATTTTTCGTTAAATTCTAGAACATCGTTGATGCCAAGATCTTCGTGGTATTTAAAATACAGAAGATAAAATATGCCATCAAATACAAAACCTGATTCTTCCATAAAATCAAGGTCATAATTCGTGACAAATTCACGAACTACTTCTGCCCATAATCCGGGCGGTTTTTTCTTTTTTTTCATAACCGTAGGTTTTTCTTCATTTTAGCACCCATCAAAACTTTTTCAAAACAAGAGAAGCTCAAAAGGGCAAGGTCCGACCTTGGAGAGATTAAACGAAGCAGGCTAAGGCTTTCCCACGACTTTCCCACATGTCCGACATGTGGGAAAAATTGAGTAGTCCGACTACTCAAAATATTTTTTTACCACAGGTCTTTACCACAGGTCCGACCTTGGAGAGATAGAAAAAATACATTAAGAAACGGCCGTTTGTTAATGTTCTGGTAGTGAGGGTGGTTACCCACATGTCCGACATGTGGGAAAAATTGAGTAGTCCGACTACTCAAAATATTTTTTAGTGGTTTAACTACTAAAAACTACTAAAAAAATAAAGTGGGGGGGGATAAAAATAGAATTGAGTTTACCTTTTGAACGCGATCGCGTTTGAGGGGTAAATTATCTTTTCCAGACGGTCGTACGGAAAAGATATAAAGAAGACGGGGTGGAACTTTTATTCGCGGCCGCGAATAAAAGTTCCACCCTTTTCCACTCTACTCCCCAACTCCACCCTGTTCCCTTAACGGAAAGACAAAAGGGTCCGACTTTTTAAGCAACCTGTTGAAAAGATTATATTATTTCTATGGCTTGATTATATCGTATCATTATGATACGATTATAAGGGTTAAAAGATACGATTTTATATGAAAGAATTAAACGAAAGACAATTAAAAATATTAGAAATAACAACCTCCGAAAAAGAAATCTCTTCTTCTGATGTTTTTGAGGTTTTAAATAAAAAATTTCCATTAATTACAATAAAAAGAGATCTTAGCTACTTAGTTTCTATAAAATTTTTAAATAAAAAAGGACAAGGCCGGGGGACAAAATATACAAAAACAAATCTGGGCAATATCCTCTCACCTATTGACCCGTTAGAATATTTCAAAACTGAACCAGACAAAAGAAGTGCCCTTGATCGTTTCAATTTTTCCTTATTTGATAATTTTCCTAAAAAAATCTTTCTGGCAAAAGAACATGAGACATTGGAAGAAGCAACTAATAAATACAGGAGCAAACTAAAGAACATAACTCCAATAATTCAAAATAAAGAGCTTGAAAGATTTATCATAGAGCTCTCTTGGAAATCTTCAAAAATTGAAGGTAATACTTATTCTTTGTTAGACACTGAGAAGCTTCTAAAAGATGGTATTCCTGCTAAGGGGCATAGTAAAGATGAAACTTCTATGATTATAAACCACAAGAAAGCATTTAGCTTTGTCTTGGATAATCTTAAATCTGATATTGATGTTAAGTTTATAGAAAAAGTCCACGAACTTTTAGTAAGCGATTTGGGAATTAAAAAAGGATTCCGTTCAGGTTTAGTTGGAATAACTGGAACTAAATATAAGCCTCTTGATAATAAGTATCAAATAAATGAGGCCATGGAATCATTAGTAAGATTAATTAATTCAATTGATGATCCTTACACCAAGGCCTTGGTAATACTAGCGGGAATATCATACATCCAACCTTTTGAAGATGGTAACAAAAGAGTTTCCCGTTTAGTTTCTAATGCAATTCTTCTTTCTAGAAATTGTGCGCCTTTGTCGTATCGCAATGCAGACGAAGATGAGTACAAAAAAGCTATGTTAATCTTTTATGAAAAAAACTCGTTAACTTTCATAAAAAAGATATTTATTGAACAATATTTGTTCTCTTCACTAAACTATCTAGTTAAATAATTTGGTTGTTTAAACAATGTCCGACCTTGGAGAGATTTGCCACAGGTCCGACCTTGGGGAGATTTGCCACAGGTCCGACCTTGGAGAGATTTGCCACAGGTCGGACATGTGGGAGAAAGGCTTTGCCACAGGTCCGACCTTGGAGAGATTAAACGAAGCAGGCTAAGGGTTTGCCACATGTCCGACATGTGGGAAAAATTGAGTAGTCCGACTACTCAAAATATTTTTTTACCACAGGTCTTTACCACAGGTCCGACCTTGGAGAGATAGAAAAAATACATTAAGAAACGGCCGTTTGTTAATGTTCTGGTAGTGAGGGTGGTTACCCACATGTCCGACATGTGGGAAAAATTGAGTAGTCCGACTACTCAAAATATTTTTT
>DAOSXI010000001.1:22975-29563 GCA_035380385.1 Minisyncoccota bacterium | reverse complement strand
GGTAAATATATTTACCTTTTTCCTAAATCCAACAGCTTAATTTACCCAAGAGTAAAAATATACAATGATTTAATCTATAGTTTTCCACGAATAGAAGATCTTTTTGTTTATGTAGAGAAATTTAAAACACTCAAAATAGATATTACAGAAAGAGCTGGTTCTTATTTGTATTGTGGAAAAGAAATTCCCGAAGAAGAAAGTGAGGTCGGGGAGAATTGTTATTTTATTGATCAAGATGGTTATATATTTGACAAAGCCCCTTATTTTTCTGGCAATATATATTTTAAGTATTTTATGGGATTATTAGATAACCCAGAAGATCCATCTGGTCAAGAAATAATGGCTGAGCGAAGTTTTAGGAATTTGGTTAATTTCATAAAAGGGATTTCAAAACTTGGCTTTCAGTCTACCCATATCTTTGTTGACACTGAAGGGATTAGTCATCTGTATCTTAAAGAAGGACAGAAAGGGCTTCAACCTGAAATAGTTTTTAGGGACCAAGAAAATCTTGATTCAGTCCTAGAAGACTTTTCTTTAGCAATGAAAAAGCAAGAGTTTGCTGATGAGATCATTTCTAAATATGATGATTTGTTGTATATTGATTTGCGTTTTAAAAATAAAGTTTTCTATAAATTTAAAGATTAAATATGAAAAAAGTCTGGGATAAATTGCCAAAAAATTTTTTCTGCTTAGCTCCGATGTCTGATGTAACTGATCCGGCTTTTCGTCGAATAATAGCTTTATATAGTAAAACTAAAACTGATAAAAAGAAAAATAATATTGTTTTTTGGACGGAATTTGTTTCGGCGGATGGGCTCGCTAGTCCCGGGAAAGAAGTATTGAAAAATAATTTAATCTTTAGCCAAAAAGAAAAGCCAATCATAGCTCAATTATTTGGAGCCAATAAAGATAAAATGAGACGCGCCGCTAGTTATGTGGCTACTCTTGGTTTTGATGGGATAGATATAAACATGGGTTGCCCAGATAGATCCATAGAAAAACAAGGAGCTGGATCAGCTTTAATCAAAGACCCTGAAAATGCTCGCCTTTTAATTAAAGCAGTTAAAGATGGAATAAAAGACGCCAAGAAATCAAACCTATCAGTTTCGGTGAAGACCAGAATTGGTTACAACAAAAATCAAATTGAAGACTGGATACCTTTTTTATTATCTTGCCAGATAGATGCCCTTATAGTTCACGCCAGAACTCGTAAAGAGTTATCTAAAACTCCTGCTAACTGGGATTATATTAAAAGAGTTGTTGAAATAAGAGATGAGATGAAAGTTAAAACTAAAATAATAGGGAACGGTGATGTGGGGAACCTAAAAGAAGCTCAAAACTTAATCAAAAAAACAGGCTGTGACGGGGTAATGATTGGCCGGGGGATTTTTGGTAATCCTTGGTTTTTTAATCCTTCCAAAAAGAAAATTAAATTAGAGGAAAGATTAAAAGTTTTAGTCGAGCACACTAATCTTTTTGAAAAACTAGAAGGTCATTATAAAAATTTTGCCGTGATGAAAAAACACTACAAGGCTTATGTTAATGATTTTCGTGGGGCCAAAGAATTACGGGCTAAACTAATGGAAACTGATAATGCCAAAGAAGTTGAGAAAATAATTAAATCTTTTTTGGGCGGGAAATAACCTTATTCTTAAAAGATTGTTTATTTGCTATAATATAAGATATGAAATCAATAAAAACTGGAAAAGAAAAAGATAATATTGCTTTATACCGTAAATATCGCCCAGAATCTTTTGACCAAATTCTTGGGCAAGATCATATAGTTAAGACAATTGCTGGAAGTTTAGAGGCTGGTAAGATTTCTCACGCCTATTTATTTTATGGACCAAGAGGAACAGGTAAGACAACAATCGCTAGGATTATTGCTAAGGTTTTAGGGACTTCTTCAAACGACATATATGAATTAGACGCAGCTTCTAATCGTGGTATTGATGAAGTTAGAAGTATTAAAGATGGAGTTGGGACAATGCCATTTGACTCAAAATATAAAATTTATATTTTAGATGAAGTCCATATGTTTACCACACAAGCTTGGAATGCCTTACTTAAAACAATAGAGGAACCACCAGCTCATGTTATCTTTATTTTAGCTACAACGGACATAGATAAAGTCCCAGAAACGATAATGTCTCGTTGCCAAAGTTTTTCTTTCAGAAGGCCTAGTGACGCTATTTTATCTAAACTTATAAAAAATGTAGCTACAAAAGAAGGGTATGTTTTGGATGACGGGGTGGCAGAATTGATAGCTCTTTTGGCAGATGGAGCTTTTCGTGACGCTCTTGGTATTCTCCAAAAAGTTATTTCTTTTTCTAAAGACAAAAAAATAAACATCTTAGAAGTTGAAGAAATTACTGGAGCGCCGGATGGTTTGCTAGTCTGTAATTTCTTAGATGCTTTAGCTCAAAATGATATTGATAAAGGTTTGTTGGCTATTGATAAGGCAGTTTCGCAAAATATAGAGATGACAACTTATCTAAAAATGATTTTATATAAATTACGCTATGCTTTAATGTTGCGCTATGCTCCCTCAACTAGGAAATCAATTGAAAATGTTTTAAGTGGAGAAGATTTAACTTATTTAGAGAAATTAATCTCTAATAAACCGATTAATATTTCTTCTACAACTTTATCTATTTTATTAGAAACATATCAAGACACTCGGAATGCTGTAATCAGTCAGCTACCATTAGAATTGGCCCTGATAAAAATCTTAAATGCCGACAAATAAAGAAAAAATTTGGGATGTTGTTGTCATTGGTGGGGGAGCTTCAGGGCTAATGTCGGCAACAGTAGCATCTTCCCGTGGCCTATCTGTTTTGTTGCTGGATAAAAATAAAAGACTAGGAGAAAAATTAAAAATTACAGGTGGAGGTCGTTGCAATATAACTAACAATGAACCTGATTTCCAAAAGTTTATGAGTGTCTATGGAGCTGGAGCTCCCTTTTTATATAGTCCATTTTCTATTTTCGGAGTTAAAGACACATTTAATTTTTTTGAGACAAGAGGTTTACCTTTAGTGGAAGAAGCTAGGCATAGAGTTTTCCCTGCATCAGAAAAAGCTATAGATGTTGTTGGTTTTTTTGAAAAGCAGTTAATAAAAAATAAAGTTAAAGTTGAGAATAGTTGTCTTGTTTTTCATATAATCAAGGAAAATAATCAGATTTTGGGGGTAAAAACAAATAAAGGGAATTATAAGGGCAAGTCTTTTATTTTAGCTACAGGTGGTTTATCTCATCCTGAAACTGGTTCCACTGGTGATGGTTTTAAGTTTTTGAGAAACTTAGGGCACGAGGTTAGTGATCCTTCTCCAGATATTGTGCCGATTGAAATCAAGGAAGACTGGCCCAAAGAATTATCTGGCCTATCATTATCATTTATGAAAATAACCTTTTTCCTTAACGGGCAAAAACAATTTTCTAAAAAAGGGAAAATACTCTTTACCCACTTTGGATTATCTGGTCCACTTATTTTAAATAGCGCTAAATTGATTAAGCCTCTTTTGGCAAAAGGGAAGGTAACAGCCGAAATAGACTTATATCCTGACTCTACCATAGGCGCGTTGGAGGATAGGTTTATAAAAATATTAGATTTGAATAAAAATAAGATATTAAAAAATGTTCTTCCTGAAATAATACCAGAAGGTTTTGGCGAGGTCATAAATAAGCTAATAGGTTTTGTAGATCTCGGAACGAAAGTTCATAGCTTAAAGAAAGAAGAACGGACTAAAATAATTCGGTTGTTGAAATCTTTACCTCTTACCGTTTTAGGGTTGATGGGTTTAGATAGAGCCGTTGTGACAGACGGGGGAGTCTCTCTAAAAGAGATTGACACTAAAACAATGAGGTCAAAATTATATAACAATCTTTATATTACTGGGGATTTATTAAATATTAGTCGTAATTCTGGTGGATTTTCTCTGCAGATATGTTGGACTACGGGTTATGTGGCGGGGGTTTCAGTTTGAGGTTTTTCTTGTTTGTCTAATTCCTCTTTATAGATAGAAACTAAACTATACAGCAAGCTAATGACCAACGGTCCCATAATTAAACCGATTGGACCAATTAACATAATTGCTCCTAAAATAGAAAGCAAAATGAAAAGCGAAGGAATTTCAGTTCCCCTAGAGACAATGTATGGATTAATGACATTATCAATTGTTGCAACTAATAAGAAATGCCAGAGTAACAGACCAACCGCGGCTAATGTGTGTCCTCCTGAAAATAGATAAATAACAGCTGGGATGGTAATAATAGAAGTTCCAAATGTTGGGACGAAAGAAGCAAAAGCGGCTAAGATAGCCCAAATTGTTGCGTTTGGGATTCCAAAAATAAGATAACCGACCCAAGCAAGAGTTCCCTGAGCTATAGCCACGACAAAAGAACCTCGGAAAATTCTATTTATAGCATCTCTTAAATCTGTGAATATTCTGCTTGAATTTTTAGAAGATAAGGGGAGTATTTTTATTATTGCATTTTGCCATTTTTCCCCATCTTTTAATAAATAGAATAAGATGAAGACAGTTAAGACAAGCATAATAACAGTATTCACAACTGATGAAAATATCTTGGCTAAGCTATTGGTGAAATTAGAAATTAAATTAGTAACACCGGAGTAGATATCAAAATTAATTCCTTCAGGTAAGAAATTATTGACCGAAGTGTTAATTTTTTCGATGATTTGACTAGACCCACCAGAAGTTAATATTTGCTGATAAAGATCTTGGGCTTGAATGAAGACAGTTCGGCTGATGAAAAACAAAGGAGTGCAGATGAAAGCCAGGAATAAGATAATGGTAATAACTGAAGCCGCCCAAGAAACTCCTTTGACAATATGTTTTTTAATCCAATGATAAATAGGATTTATGGCCACAGCAAAAGCTGCTGACAGAATAAGGATTGCCAAAAATGGGTAAACGATTAAAAGAGTAATAACAATTACAATTAAAAGTAAGATGAAAATAAAATATCTCTCAGTTGAATTTGATTTCATATACTTTATTATACCAGTATTTTAAAAACTAGCATAGACTTAATTTTTTACAATAAAGATAGATTTATTAAAGAAGGCTATCTTCTATTTCCATTATTCTATTGTATTTGCAAACTCTTTCCCCACGGACCAGGGATCCAGATTTAATGAAAGGACAGGCAAGCCCAACAGAAAGATCAGCTATGAAGGTGTCGGTCGTTTCTCCTGAGCGGTGTGAGACAAAAGGACTCCAGCCTTGTTTTTGTGCTAGGGTGATGGCCTCAATTGTTTCAGTAACTGTACCAATTTGATTTAATTTTATTAAAACAGAGTTAACAGCTTCTTTTTCTATGGCTGTTTTAATTCTTTTAATGTTGGTAACTAATAAATCATCTCCAACGATTGTAATTTTTGAGCCAAGAGTTTTTGTTAGAAGATTAAAGCCCTCCCAATCATCCTCAGCTAACCCGTCTTCAATAGAAATAATAGGGTATTTTTCTGTTAAGTCTTTATACCAAGCCACCATCTCTTCGCTTGATAATGATTTTAGTTCACCATTTATCTTTAAATTATATTTACCATTTTCGTAAAAAGAAGAAGCGGCAGCATCCATTCCTATTTTTACTTGATCTTTGGTATAGCCGGCTTTCTCTATAGCCATTACCATCAATTCTAGAGCCTCTTCGTTCGTTTCTAATTTTGGAGCAAAGCCTCCCTCGTCTCCAACGGAAACGGTGTAACCCTTATCCTTAAGAATTTTTCGAAGGGCGTAAATTACCTCAGCTCCAACTCTAATTTTTTCTTTAAAACTATCAAAACCAACTGGTCCCAACATGAATTCTTGAATATCCAAGCCACTATCTGCATGTTGTCCGCCATTAATAATATTTAGCATGGGGACAGGGAATTTATAATTTTTATTCTCTGCTAGTTTGGCTAGGTATTCATAAAGTTCTAAACCTTCTTCTTTAGCTTCAACTTTAGCAAAAGCCATTGATACCCCCAAAATAGCGTTAGCTCCAAGCTTAGATTTATTTGGGGTTCCATCTAGGTCAATCAAGAATTGATCTAGAGTTTTTTGGTCAAATTCTTTGTCTATAATTTTTTCAGCAATTTCTTTTTGGACATTGGAAATGGCTTGATTGACACTTAACCCAGCATAATATTTTGGGTCACCGTCTCTTAATTCTAAGGCTTCATGAATTCCAGTACTAGCCCCAGAAGGGACAGATGCAACTTCTTTAAAATTAGAGGAAGATAAAGAAACTTCAATTGTTGGTTTCCCTCGGGAATCTAATATTTGTCGTGCACTAACAGATTTTATTTTTACCATAAATAGTTTGTGAAAATTTTACTAATTAATAATAAGCAGAGGAAATTTTTAAATAAATTGATTTTTTCTCAGCTAGGGTATATTATAGACGAAATTAATGTTTTTAGGAAATGAAATTAATATTTTTATTTTTGTCGGTTATATATTATATGGCTGGACAAGGAGTTGTAGATTTTGTTCAAGTAGTGTGGCAGAAAGAATCTTGCTGTCTTGTTGTAACGCAGGGAAGTAAAGACAAGAGAGAATTTTCTGTTCTTCTAGAAGG
>DAOSXI010000001.1:21330-22875 GCA_035380385.1 Minisyncoccota bacterium | reverse complement strand
CAATACCACTGGAACCAACCCCTTGGATCGTGTTCTTTGTTTATCCAACCTTTTTTAATCCAAACAGAGAGAGGCTGGCTAGCGTCTTTTTTAAAATAATTTAATTCAGGATTTTTTTTAGAAGGAGAGAGCTTTGCTTTTTGGAACCAGCTTTTTGGAAATTCATTTTTACAGTCGGTCATATACTTACCACCAAAAACACCCAATTCTAACATTTGTTTTGGTGATAGATCAGGCTTAAAATCACTTCGAAAATTTTTACCAGTTGGTTCGCTTAATAAATATCGGTAATTTTTTTGCATTTTGTCATTGACGACAACAATTTTGGTCATAAAAATAAAAATTATTTATATTATTTATTTTAACATAAAAATAAAAGCCAAGAATCAGACGATGTCTTTGTATTGATTTTTTTATAAAACATGTTATAGTTTAGAAAAAATTAATAATGGATGATATAAAAACCATAACACAGGCTCTCAAGGAGAGTCTGTGTGTTATTCCGCCCATTGAGACAAGAGCCTTGGAAAGTCAGTTCTATCTAAAGGACTATGTCAGGGTTACTCGTTTTATTAAAAATATTATGGGTATATCTTGTCAGCTATCAGTTAAATGTTTAACTGATTATCCCAAAGATCAACCCTTGGGTAAGATTAAGCACATAGACCCGTTTCCAAGAATGGGGACAAGAGATTATCTTTTAACAAAGCCCGAAATAACAATTCGGGCAGATCTCTTAGAAGATTTTCATCTTTTTATGGCTGTGATATCTCATGAGATGGCTCATATTGTATTGCATGGGGCTAATCACCCTCTTAAAACAAGTGAGGTTGCCACGGATATAACAGCCTTAACACTAGGCTTTGCCAGGGAGCACTTTTTGGCAAAAAGGTCTGGTGAAGATTTTTGGAACGGAGGTTCTTATTTTCAGATTGGTTATCTGAGAATGGATCAGCTGTTTTATGCAACCAGCCTCTTAGGTATAGAATTAAAACCATAACAAATTAATTTTGCTATGGTTTTTTATTTTAAAAATATTTAAAAATAATCAATTATTATATCTTTTGGTAAATCTTTTTCAGTTACAATAATGACATCTTTAGGGGTGACTTCTTCAAGAGAAATAAATTCCACGAATGACCTTCGGGTGAATTTTGTTTTATCTAACACATAGACATAACCCCTTGCCTGATGGAGCTCATTTATTGTCTTTCTACTTGCGCTGAATCTTATTTCCTTATTAGTAGAATTAAAACTATAACCACCTATAAACCCACCGGGTAGGTTTTCTTCATTAATTATAGCCATAAATACAGCAATATCTATAAAAGGAGAAGCGAAAACGGCAGGTCTTCCGTCTAGTATTTTTTCCCCTCGGTTTCCATGATTATATGCTTGATGGGGAATAATTTTCTCCAATTTTTGTGGAGAACCATGAAAAACCCATCTATTTTCTTTTTCAAGTGTTTTTAATCTGTCCACCATTATATTATATACAATTTTATAAAAATACGAGAACCCCATATATAAGGATGTGTCTTTATT
>DAOSXI010000001.1:16678-21230 GCA_035380385.1 Minisyncoccota bacterium | reverse complement strand
GAGTACACTTATCGAATCTTACAGATTCTGTACACCCTTCGCGTGATTTTAAATTAACATTTAAAATCACAAGCTCAGGGTCTTCGATTCCTAGGCGCGAGTGAAGCAGTTCACTCGCTTCTCCCATCAAAAAATCGCTACACTCTTTTTTGCTGGGAGACTAGGAATCGAACCTAGATTAAAGGCTTCAAAGGCCTCTGTCCTACCGTTAGACGATCTCCCAATATAATTTAATTTTCAAAAATATTCTTACTTATGAATTTTCTCCCAATTGGTTCTTCTAGAATACACCAAAAATTTAGATATGACAACTTTAATTAAGGTGGTATAATTAAATTATTAAAAATTAATTTAATTAAAAATATTATGTGGCCAACAATTCTTATTGTTTTATTTATCATCGTTGTTTTTTCAATAAAACAAATTAATCAATATGAAAGAGGAGTAAAATTTACTCTAGGAAAATTTACCTCAATGATGGAGCCAGGATGGAGACTTGTCTGGCCGGTTTTTCAAACATATCAAAAGGTAGATATTAGAATTAAGGCAGTTGATGTTCCAGATCAAAATGCTATTACTCGAGATAATGTTTCTGTTAGGGTTAATGCCGTTATCTATTACAAGGTTGGAGAAGCCGAGAAGGCTATAATTGAAGTTGAGAACTTTCGCTATGCTATTTCTCAATATGCTCAGACGACAATGAGAAATATTGTCGGAGAAGTTACTTTGGATGAATTGCTTTCTAATAGAGACAAGATAGCTGATAGAATAAAAGAAATAGTAGATAAAGAAACAGATGCTTGGGGTTTAAAGGTCCAAAATGTAGAATTAAAAGATGTTAGCCTTCCTCCGGACCTAGAAAGAACAATTGGTAAACAAGCTGAAGCTGAAAGAGAGAAGAGGGCTGTTATCATTAACTCAGAAGGGGAATTAGCTGCATCAGAAAATATTTCTAAAGCCGCAGAAATGCTAGCTAAAACTCCAGGGGCTTTACACTTAAGGACACTGCAATCAGTGAATGATTTATCTTCAGATCAAAGTAATACCGTGGTGGTCATGCTTCCGGTTGAAGTTTTAAGAGCTTTAGAGGGTTATTCTAAGAAAGAAGATAAATAAATTTGCGAATTTTCGATTAATGTGGTAGGTTTTGAATAGGTCGTTTTTGACAGTTAATTTTTTAATTTTAGATATGGATGATCAATTAAATAACAACACTCCAGTTGATGGAGTAGATGTACAAGCTCCAGTTGAAGGTCAGACTGAAGAACAAGCTCCAGTTATGGGAGGAGAAGAAGCTCCTGCTACACCAGCAGAAGAAACTCCTGCAGTTGAAGCAGAAGAAACTCCAGAAAACCCAGTTGCTTAATTAAGTTTTCGAAAAGAATAAAAAACCACCCTCCCGGTGGTTTTTTATTTGCTCTGATTGGTTTATTAAGGTAAAATATATAAAGGTTGTTTATAATTTTAAATTTAATAAATACATAAACATGAAAAAAGAATTAAATTTTAGTTTTGGTAAAAATATTAAAGAATCTTGGCACTTGTATAAAAGAAATTTTTGGGATCTTTTAATTATCAACATAATATTAGTAGCAGTCTTGTATGCTGTTAATCTTTTAGATAAATCAAAAGTGGGCACTTCTTCTGTGGAGATATTTAATTTAAATAATTTTTCTTTAAATTTTTCTTTACCACAATCTATTGTTTCGCTGGTTGTTTTTTCCTTCCTAGTTAGCTTCATATTAAAATTTTCTTTGGACATAGTGGAAAAAGAAAAAATTAGATTATTTTCTCGAGAAATTAAAAACCTAATCCCATCTTTTAAGGTTTATTTAAACGCCCTTTTGGCAATAGTGATTTGTTCAATAATAATGGGGGTCGGGATGATTCTACTTATAATCCCTGGCTTATACTTAATGGGTCGTCTTTTCCCAGTATTTTATTTAATAGTAGATAAAAAAATAAATGTTTTTAAAGCAATAAAGATGTCTTGGGAGATTACAAGAAAAACTGGTTGGTATCTATTTTGGAAGCAATTTCAAGTAATTTTATTTTCATTTATACCCTTGTTGATAGTATTCGTTTTAATAACAATCTTTTCTGTCTTCTTTGCTGAATCTTTTTTCATTATAGGTTTGTTTTTAGTTCCGCTAATTACCCTAATTGCTTATATAACCAGCGCCTTACTTAATGCTCCTATAGGCATGATTGTTTTAGCTAAACTTTATAGTGAAATGGTAAGCGAGGGAGAAAGGCTGGAACCCGCAAAGCAAGAGGTAGAAGAATCTTTCGTTGACCAGATTGTTGCTTAAAAGATTGTAAATAAAAAAATCACAAACATATGTTTGTGATTTTTTATTCTTCGTTTTGTGGTTTTTCTAATGTTAGATTTTCTATGCCAATAGTTTCTCCCGTAATTCTCATGACATCTTTATCAATTTTCCTAAACTCATTATTTGATTTATTAAAATGATTTACCACAGTTGAAAGAGCGTTACCTAATTTTTGATGTAATTCTTCGTAGACTCTAAGATGAGTCCCAAGTTCACCAACTCTTTTGACTATATCTTTAGCACTTTCTTCTATTTGCATGGCTTTTAATCCTTGTAAGACTGTTTGTAAATAAGCCAAGAAAGAAGTAGGGGAGACAATGATAACTTTGTATTTGCTAGCAGCTCTTTGAACCAAGTTTTCAGTTTCTTCTGTTACCGCCCCTATTTTATTGATTAATAAATCATAATATATTGCCTCGTGGGGAATAAACATAAAAGCAAAATCCATGGTGTTTTGGCTTGGGTCTATGTATTTAGATGTCTCTTCAATTCTGTTTTTTAAATCATTTACAAATATCTTTTCTAATCTTTCCTTCTCGGCACGGTCATTAGTTTCTGTGATACGGTTATAATTTTCTAACGAAAATTTAGAATCAATTGGAATGATTTTATCTTTAACAAAGACAACGGCATCAACAATGTTTCCGTTTGAAAAAGAGTATTGCATTTGGTAACTTCCCGGAGGCATAACATTTTTAAGCAAGGTCTCCAAGTAATACTCACCCAAAACCCCCCTTTGTTTTGGATTTTTTAATATGTCCTGCAAATTTTTTAGCTGATCGGCAAAAGAAACAACTTGTTTATTGGTCTCGTCTAGACGGGTTATTTTTTCTGTAATATCTGCAATTATTCTGGAAGTTTCGGTTGCCTGATATCTCATTGATTGACTTATTTCTTTTTGAGATTCCCCTAATTTGTTATCAAGCGTTCGAGATATTTCGTTTATTTGGTTTAAAAGTAGTTGAAGAGAATTGTCGTCTTTTTTTTCTGGTTGTTTGCGTCTCAAAAGAATAAACAGCATGAGCGCTATCAAAACAAATAAAACGATAATAGAAATAATAATTATTGTTTGCACCCCCTTATTTTATCAGATTTTAGAATAAAAAGACATTTTGACAAAATCAAAAATTTTTGCTAGAGTATTTTCGACCATGGGTACCTTATATTTTCTTGTAATCTTTGCATACACACTAATTGCGAGCATTCTTTTTTGGATAATTTTTTCCGTGTTTGAGAAAAAATTATTATCTTTAGTGGTGGCTATCTTTTGGCTACCCGCTCTAGCCCTTATCTTTTTGGGCTGGGTGACCCTGGGCATTTTGGCCATTATCGTGTCTCCTTTTATGGGAGAATACGACGAAGATGCTTTGATAGCCCACTAACCGCACTTGGAAAAGTGTGGTTTTTTTATTGCAACATTCCTAAATAATGCCTAAGGGTGTAAATCCAGTCTTCGTCAATTTGATCTCCTTCTTCTTTTTGTTTAAGTAACCACTCCAGATAATCTCTATCTGTTTCAGCGACCTGTCCAATTTCTTGTCCGGTATGTTTGCCAAAATTAAAGAATTTAAATATAGATGGGTGAGAAGAAATCTCTATCATTTTTTCTAACGCTTTCTCGTCAGTCAAATTATCTGTTTTTTTGATTTTATCAAACAATCTTTCAAAAAGTTTCTCTAAAACCAAAACATCCCCCAAGGCATCGTGTGCTTGTGCTTCAATTTCTATTTCTAAGAAATATCTCAAGTATTGTAAATTATATCTTTCTATTTTTCCATCCGGGTCTAAATGTCGAGCAACCCTTAATGTGCAAATAAAATTCTTCGGAACAATATCTTCTTTTTTGAGCATGTTTAAATCAAATATGGCGTTGTGAGCCACAACCACACTATCTTTGTGTTCAAACAATTCTTTAATTATTTTATAGTCTAAACTCTCCTTAAAGGCTGGTTTATCCTCTATCATTTTATTAGAAATATGATGGACAGCAGAAGCTTCGGGTGGAATCTTAAAGGGCGGTTTATAAAGAGCACTAAAAGATTGTTCTCTGGTTTTATATGCAATTTGGCAAAGATAGTCTTTTTCAGTGTTGCCGGTTGTTTCTGTGTCAAAAAAAATGATTTGTTTGTTCATGTTGGTATTTTACCACACATTTTGTATAATTAAACTATGAGCTTACATCAAACAATTCGTGATCAAATAAAAGAAAGCATGAAGGC
>DAOSXI010000001.1:9135-16578 GCA_035380385.1 Minisyncoccota bacterium | reverse complement strand
TAAGATGAAAATTATTTTAAATTGGGTTTTGATTTCTGTTTCAGTTTTTGTTACAACGAAAATTATTTCGGGGATTATTGTAGATCCTATTTGGGTGGCTTTAGTTGTTGGAGCTTGTCTAACTTTATTTAATATGTTTATTAAGCCTATTATTAAAGTCTTAACTTTACCTCTTAATATTTTGACTCTTGGTCTTTTTTCGCTTGTTATTAATAGTATCTTATTCTGGTATCTAGGGACATTTATTAAAGGCTTTGAGGTTTCAACTCTTGTTGCTGCTTTTGTTGGGGCTGTTGTTGTTTCTGTTATTAACTGGTTGTTCTCAAAAGTCTTTAGGGTTGTTGATTGATATGTTGTCTGTTGAAAATATCTCTAATATTTTAATTAGTAATTTGAGCATAATTTACCTTTTGATTTTGCTAGGTGGTTTTATTGAAGGGCAAATGATTGCTATTACGACCGGAGTCCTTGCCAGTTTTGGAGTTTTGAATATCTTTGTTGCTTTTGGTTTTCTTCTTTTGGGTTGTGCCTTAAAGTCTATTACAGGTTACTGTGTCGGCTCTCATTTAAATAAAAGATTTTCCAAATCACGGATTTTCCGCAAGACCGAGAGAAATATCAATAATCTTTTTCCTCTTTTTTTAAAGAAACCATTTGTCTCAATGTTTCTGGCCCGCTTTTTGGTTCTCGGTCTGTATTTTTTAACTGAAGTTTACGCCGGTTATAAGAAAATGGATAAGAAGACATTCGTCAGAGCTGAATTTTTGTCTTATCTGGCCTGGTCTATACCAACATTAGCAATGGGTTATTTCTTTGGTTATACGGCTGTTTCCATATCCGGTGATATTAAAAAGATAATCCTAATCTTGATTGTCTTTGTCGTTGCTTTTATTATTCTCCGGAAGAGCATTACATATTTTATTAGATTTATAACCAAGAGAAAAAGTAATTATGAAATTATTTAAAAGAAGAAAAATACTGGTAACTCACGGAGGGGGTTTTCATGTGGATGATTTATTTGCATCTTCTGCTTTTTATCTATTACACAAAGGTAATGTTAAAATCAAAAGAATTAAAAGAGGGGAATTAGTTAGTGGTGCCGATTATGTTTATGATGTTGGAGGTGTTTATGACAGAGAAGACAATAAGTTTGATCACCATCAAAAAGGAGCTCCTGTTAGAGAAAATGGTATCCCTTATTCTTCTTTTGGTTTAGTCTGGGAGAAATACGGGGTTTTAATTTGCGGGGGTGATGAGGCCGTGGCTGATAGAATAGAGAAAAGAATTGTTATTCCAGTAGACGCCGACGATAATGGTGTCTTGATTTGGAAACCTGTTTTTGAGGAGTTTAGACCATATCAGTTTGTTGATTATTTAATGACAGAAAAGCCAAGTTGGCTGGAAAACAAAAAAAATATAGATATTATTTTTAAAAAATTGACTAAAAAAATAGCAAGCGTTTTAAAACGGGAGATAAAAGTAGCGAGGGACGATGTTTTAGGAGAGAGGATAATTAAAGAAGCTTATAATAAAAGCCAAGACAAAAGGGTAATATTCCTTGAACGAGATTTGCCCAGACATTTATATCAAGAAGTTTTATCGTCCTTAGAAGAACCCCTTTTTGTCATAATGCCTACCTCTGATAATCAATGGAAAGTTGAGGCTGTTAGAAAAGATAGCTCTTGCCTAGAGAGTCGCAAGCCTTTTCCAGTTGAGTGGAGAGGTTTATTAGACCAAAACAAACTGGAAGAACTAACTGGGATAATGGGAGTGGTTTTTTGCCACCCAAGTGGCTTTTTGGTCTCTTGTCTTTCTAGGGAGTCAGCAATTAAATTAACCAACAAAGCGATCACAGATTAATATGTTTATAGACGAAATAAAATTTTTTGCTAAGGCTGGCCGTGGGGGAGACGGGGTTGTTCGTTGGCGACATGAAAGATTTATTGATAAAGGGGGTCCAAATGGGGGCGACGGTGGAAAAGGTGGTGATGTCTATGCTTTAGCTGTTTTTGATATACACTTACTGTCTAAATATAAACATCAGAAGAAATTTGAATCAGAAAAAGGATATGACGGAGAAGGAATGAGCCGTCATGGAAGAGACGGTGAAGATTTGATTATAAAACTACCTGTTGGTTCAATTGTTACAAACATAGAGAGCGGAGCATCTGTTTCTTTGGATAAAGAAGGTCAAAAAGAATTACTTTTAAAAGGAGGTCTAGGTGGTTATGGAAATGAAAATTTTAAAACTTCTACGAACACAACACCCAAGAAGGCAACACCAGGGAAAGAAGGAGAAGAAGGGACCTTCAAAGTTGAACTTGAGTTGTTTGCAGATATTGGTTTAATTGGTTTACCTAATGCAGGGAAATCTTCTTTGCTTAATTCTTTAACCAACGCAGAAGCAAAAATCGGGAGTTATCAATTTACCACACTAGATCCCAATTTAGGTGATTTTCATGGTTATACTATTGCAGATATCCCAGGATTAATTGAAGGAGCTAGTGGCGGAAAAGGTCTTGGAATTAAATTTTTAAGACATATTAAAAGAACTAGAATGTTAGCTCATCTTGTTTCTTTAGAGCCGATAGCTGAATCATTTTCACTAAAGAATCAAAAAGAATTAATCAAAAATTACGAGACAATCAGAAAAGAATTAGAAAAATTTGACCCAACTCTGTTAGATAAAAAAGAGGTTATAGTTTTAACCAAAGTTGATTTAATAGATGATGAAGAGAAAATAAAAAAGATTAAAGAAAAATTTGAGAAAATTAAAAAACCAGTTTTTATTCTGTCTTTATATGACGACGAAATGACAAAAAAACTAATGGACGGATTGGTGAAATTATTAAGGAAGAAATAAATTAGGGGCGAGTGGCGGAATTGGTAGACGCGTACGGTTCAGGTCCGTATGAGATTAATCTCTTGGGAGTTCAAATCTCCCTTCGCCCACAAAGAGTTAGCTTTGTGGTGGAGATTTGAAGACCTTGAGTATATCGCACGGAGCAAAGCGAGTACGATACGAAAGGTGTACAGAACCTGTAAGGTTCAAATCTCCCTTCGCCCACAAAGAGTTAGCTTTGTGGTGGAGATTTGAAGACCTTGAGTATATCGCACGGAGCAAAGCGAGTACGATACGAAAGGTGTACAGAACCTGCCTGTCCGAATGGACATTTATGTCAGGCGGATAAGATTCAAATCTCCCTTCGCCCACAAGATGCTATTTGACGCTCAATCCCATGGGATTGAGCGTCAAATTAATTGTTAGAAGGTAATGAGGCTTTTAATTTAAAAAGTTTAACTTTATCTTTTAGTCCAATTTCTTTTATATAACTGGTGAAATCAGAAGGAAGGGGAGATGGGCCTAGCCAAACGCTACGCTGGATCATTATAAAACCAAATTCTTTTAACTGTTTTCTAAACCAATTTCTCAAAGTAGTTTCTCCTTGGGGAACATCATATATAACCAACAGGTCTCTACTGGTCTTTTTGTTAGTGGGGGTAAATTTTCTAAAACTTTTTTTGGAAGGCCTGTGCAAATAATCACTGCCCTTATTTGTAATAAAGTAATGTCCATTAATTTCTTTCAGATAGTTTCTCTTTTTTAAGACAGAAAATTTAGAAGCCAAAGATTGATATTTATAATATTTGAAATCTGGCAAACCAAGGAGATTTACACGAATACCACGATGTCGTATTTGATGTTTACCTTTATCTTTTTCTAAATAGTTAAGAATCTCCCTTTCAATATTCATATTTTAATTGTATCAGTTTTTTCTTTGACGCTCAATCCCATGGGATTGAGCGTCAAATTAATTGTTAGGACCCAAATTATAAAATTAAATTATAGCTTTAGGGTTAAGCCACAAGAATAATCTTCTTGTCTTTTGTTTGAAAAAATAATATAGTATAAAAAGTTTTAATAATCCTGTTTGTGCTTATTAAAAAACAAATTAAAAATAGACAAGCCCTGTTAGCTCAGTTGGTAGAGCAGCTCCCTCTTAAGGAGATGGTCGGAGGTTCGAATCCTCCACGGGGCACAAAAGCGTGAGCCCAAAAAGACTGGACTGCTCCAGTCTTTTTCGCTTTTGTGAGGCGGAGCAATGTTTTCTGACCACAGAAAACAGCGAGCCGGGGTCGCGAAAATTCCGAGCGACGGCGAGGAATTATTTGTGACCAAAAATCCATCTTGTACCTAGTTTTTTATTTTGACTGGAGGATTCGAACCGAGGGCGCGCGAAGCCGGACGACAGTCCGAGCGCCCGAGTGGGGGTCGAGCGAGTGAGATATTTTATGATGGTGAGCTTTGCGAACCAGAAATAAAATATGAGACGAGAGTGACCGAATCCTCCACGGGGCATAAATTCCAACCAAGTCTTCATAATTTTAGTATCTATAAACCATTTTGAAAACAATCTCATTTTTGCTAAAATTAGTATATGGAAAAATTTGAAGATAAGGTAAACAAAGAGGAGAAAGAAGAAACAGATATAGAAAGACAAGAAAGAGAAAGAATAGAATACTTAATAAGAAGGACCGAGGGGGCAAACTTGATGCGTATGCCAAGTATATTTTATTTCCCCAAAATATTAAATAGAAAGATAGAAGAACTAGCCGAAAACTTAGGTGGTTTTGATAACGAAGAACAGCGAAGAAAGATAGCTCGTCATTATAATTCTTTAGTTCCCAAGTATTTTTATCTTATAGAAGATTACATTTTTGTAATAGACGGCCTCGGTATTCCTGAACTGGCTCATATTTGGGATAAAGACAGAAAAGAGCAAGAAAAGTCTTGTGATATGTATTGATGTGAAGAGATGTAAGAGCTTAAATTTTTTAATATATAGATATAAAAAAAGAAGTTTTAGGGGTTGACTTCTTTTTTAATATATATATAATAGAATCCACAGTCTATAAATTAGGCTGTTTAATTTCTTTGTCAATTTGAATAGGTAAAATAATCACAAGTACAAGTTTTAAGTAACCAGTTTTGGAACAAAAAATCGTAGCGGAGGCTATGGTTTTAGAAAAAGTATTTTTTCTTTTGTTCCGTCTAATAAAAATTTATTATATAAATTTTTTAGAAGAGTTTGATCCTAGCTCAGGATGAACGCTGGCGGCGTGGATAAGGCATGCAAGTCGAACGAACTTTTTGTTTCCCGAGATGAGATTACATCAAGTCAAAGGTCGTTTAAAGTTAGTGGCGAACGAGGTAGTAACACATAGGAACTTCCCCCTAAGTCGTGAACAACTCATCGAAAGGTGAGCTAATACACGATGGTCCCCGTGAGATAAGAGAACCGAAGTTTATAGTAAGATTAAATAAAAATATTTTTTAATCATTTAATTTATTTCGATTTTGTTATCTCACGGGGTAAAGATTTCTCGCTTAGGGAAAGGCCTGTGAAGTATCAGCTTGTTGGTAGTGTAATAGACTACCAAGGCTATGACGCTTAGGGGAGCTGAGAGGCTGACCCCCACCGATGGGACTGAGACACGGCCCATACACCTACGGGTGGCTGCAGTCGAGAATCTTCCGCAATGGACGAAAGTCTGACGGAGCGACGCCGCGTGATTGAAGAAGCAATTCGTTGTGTAAAAATCTTTTATGAGGGAAGAAGTTTATTGACGGTACCTCATGAATAAGGGGCTCCTAATCTCGTGCCAGCAGGAGCGGTAATACGAGAGCCCCGAGCGTTATCCGGAATTATTGGGCGTAAAGGGTGCGTAGGCGGTGATGTTAGTCGTTTGTCAAATCCTCGGGCTTAACCCGAGACTCGCGAACGAAACGGCATTGCTAGAGAATGTGGGGAGTATGGGGAACTCATGGTGTAGGGGTGAAATCCGTTGATATCATGGGGAACACCGAAAGCGAAAGCACCATACTAACACATATCTGACGCTCAAGCACGAAAGCGTGGGTAGCGAATGGGATTAGATACCCCAGTAGTCCACGCCCTAAACGATGATCTCTAGTCTTTCGGAGTATCGACCCTCTGAGAGACGTAGCTAACGCGTTAAGAGATCCGCCTGGGAAGTACGGCCGCAAGGCTAAAACTCAAAGGAATAGACGGGGACTTGCACAAGTAGTGGATTATGTGGTTTAATTCGATGATAAACGAAGAACCTTACCAAGGTTAGAAACCAATTTGAAAGCCCTAAGAAACTAGGGCCCTCGCAAGACAGATTGGCAGGTGATGCATGGCCGTCGTCAGTTCGTGGTTTGAATTGTTCCCTTAAGTGGGGTAACGAACGCAACCCTCATCGTGTGTTATAAGTGTCACACGAGACTGCCCAGCCCTTTGGATTTAATTAAAAAGATTGAATCTAGTGGGCTGGGAGGAAGGGGAGGATGACGCCAGGTCAGCATGTCCCTTGATACCTTGGGCTACACACATAATACAATCGCAATTACAACGGGCTGCGACGAGGTAACTCTGAGCTAATCCTAAGAAAAATTGCGCCAGTTCGGATTGGGGGCTGCAACTCGACCCCATGAAGTTGGAATTACTAGTAATCGCGGGTCAGATATACCGCGGTGAATACGTTCTCAAGTCTTGTACTCACCGCCCGTCAATTCAAGGGAGCCGGGAGTGCTCGAAGTCTCTCCAGAAGGAGGGCCTACAGTAAGCTCGGTGACAGGGAATAAGTCGTAACAAGGCACGGGTAGCGGAAGCTGTTCGTGGAATAATTCAATTTGAAAAAATCCCTTACCACTTTTTTATTAAAGTAGTAAGGGGTAAAAGGCGATATTATGTGCCTCAATTGAGCACATAATTGTCTGTTCATGGTATAGACATAAAAACATGATGACATGAGGCAAAGACCCATGGACGGAACAAAAGAAAGAATACTTAAAAACCTATTCAAAAAAGAAAAACAAAAAATCTCACCAAGGTGAGATTTTTTGTTTTTGTGTGCTTGAGCCAGCGGGTGCTTGACTCCAACATACAATTGCGATGTGAGTGCAGCCGCTGGCTTAAACACACAACAACTGCCTAAACTTATATTAACAATTTAATTTAATTTTATCAACAAGTGCTTACCCCAAAAACACAAAACCCGACCGAAGTCGGGACTTGTGTTCGCAATTGTTATCAGTACTATAATTTGTAGCTGATGATTGGAGTGATTAACTCACTGAAACAAGTATATCAAATTGTTGGGCTATTGTCAATATCTAAAATATCTGGTATATTTTCTTTACTTGTGTTTAGGTAGATGCCACGTGAGATAATTATGTATTATGTATATAGATTAAAAAATAGTATATAGTACATAGCTATCTCACGTGGAGGAAAGTCCGAACACACTTCTTGATACTTGTATCAAGAGAACGTAGTGGGTAATACCCATCTTGAGCAATCAAAGAGTTGCGAACAGTGACGAACCGATTAAGTTCGGGTGAAACGGCAAAATACTTACGCGTGTGCAAGATCGTGC
>DAOSXI010000001.1:2538-9035 GCA_035380385.1 Minisyncoccota bacterium | reverse complement strand
GCCAAGAAAGCTGTCAAAAAAGCTAAGAAGCCAGTTAAAAAAGCTGTCAAAAAAGTTGCTAAAAAGCCAGCCAAAAAGGTTGCTAAAAAAGTAGCTAAAAAGCCAGCCAAGAAGGCCAAGAAAAAGGCTAAGAAATAATATTTCTTAAAGATAAAAAGAAAACCTCTCTCTATCAGAGGTTTTCTTTTTATGTTACAATGGAATAGTTGAATTCTTATATTACAAAAATAGCTTGTAATATGGTCTTATTTAAGAATTAAATTGGAAAGATAACATGAATATTATAGATAAAATAATAGGAACAGAAAGCCAAAGACAAATAAAAAAATGGAAGCCTTTAGTTGATAAAATAAATGGCCTAGAAGAAAAAACAAAGAAACTAGCTGACGCTGATTTTAAACTAAAGACAGAAGAATTTAAGAAGAGATTAAATGAAGGAGAAGATATTAATAATATTTTGCCCGAGGCTTTTGCTTTAGTTAGGGAAGCTTCAGTCAGGACCAGAGGTGAACGACACTATGATGTCCAACTCGTTGGAGGTATTGCTCTTCATTTAGGAAATGTTGCTGAGATGAGAACGGGAGAAGGAAAAACATTAGTTGCCACATTACCAGCTTATCTTAATGCTCTTTATAATAAGGGAGTTCACATTGTGACTGTCAATGATTATTTGTCACGTAGAGATGCTGTTTGGATGGGCGAGCTTTTTTCTTTGTTGGGCATAACTGTTGGAGTTATTAATTCTCAATCAACTTCATTTATTTATGATCCCACTCATAAGAACGAAGAAGATAATAGTGACATTGGAGCTTTCAAAGTTCAGTATGAATTCCTAAGACCTTGTTCAAGAAAAGAAGCTTACCAGTGTGACATTGTTTACGGGACGAATAATGAATTTGGTTTTGATTATTTAAGAGACAATTTAGCTAGAAATATAAATGACATAGTCCAGCGAGAACATTTTTATACTATTGTTGACGAGGTGGACTCTATTTTAATAGATGAATCAAGAACCCCACTTATTATTTCGTCTCCAGCTGAAGAAAGCGAAGATTTGTATTATACATTTGCTAAAATTGCCAAACAATTAAAACCAGAAGAAGATTATACCGTAGACGAAAAATTGAAAGCTATTTCTTTGACTGACCACGGCATTACATTAGCCGAATCCCTTTTGGGCATTTCAGATATTTATACCGAAAAAGGAATTAAATATGTTCACCACCTAGAAACAGCAGTTAAGGCTCGCTCGCTTTTTGAAAAAGATAAAGATTATGTGGTTAAAGACGGGGAAGTTATTATCGTTGATCCCTTTACTGGTAGAATGCAACCAGGCAGGAGGTGGAGTGACGGTATACACCAAGCCATTGAAGCTAAAGAAGGAGTTAAAATAGAGAAGGAAACACGAGCAGTGGCTTCTATTACATATCAAAATTATTTTAAATTTTACAAAAAATTATCAGGTATGACCGGAACAGCCGAGACTTCCAAGGAGGAATTCTTAAAAGTTTACGGGCTTGATGTTATTGTTATACCAACTAATCGTCCTATAAACAGGCGTGATTATACAGATTTAATTTACCAGACCGAAAAGGGTAAATTTATGTCTGTCGCCAGAAAAGTTAAAGAGCTTAATGATAAAGGTCAGCCGGTTTTATTAGGAACAGTTTCAATTGAAAAAAATGAACTTTTGTCAGCTTATCTAACTCAAGCTGGTGTTCCTCATACCGTCCTTAATGCTAAGAACCACGAACGAGAGGGAGAAATTATTGCTAACGCTGGAAGACTTGGGGCAGTGACCGTAGCCACAAACATGGCAGGTCGTGGAGTTGATATTAAATTAGGAGGAGTTCCTTTTGATAAACAAAAATATGAAGAAGTTAAAGCTTTAGGTGGGCTATTTGTTATTGGGACAGAAAGGCATGAAGCAAGGCGTATAGATAATCAGTTGCGAGGACGAGCGGGTCGTCAAGGAGATCCAGGATCAACCCAATTTTATGTCTCAATGGAAGATGATTTAATGAGAGTTTTTGGTTCTGACCGAATGAAAAATATGATGGGTAAAATGGGCGTTCCTGAAGATGAACCAATAGAAAATAGATTTATATCTAATGCTCTTGAAGGAGCCCAGGCTAAGATTGAAGGGTTTCATTTTGATTCAAGAAAACACACCCTAGAGTATGACAATGTTCTTAGTCACCAAAGAAAGATAGTTTATGATAGACGAAGAATAATGCTAAGTGGAAATCAGGACGAATTAGAGAAGTTCCTTAATCAAATAATTTCTGAAAAACCAGAGATGGAAGATATCATCAAGCAAAAAAGATCAGCTCTAGGAGATGGAATGTTTTTTGAGACCATTAGAAGAATTGCTTTATACACAACAGACTTACTTTGGGTTGATCACCTAGAAACAATGGAATACACAAGAAGCTCTGTAAACTTAAGAGCTTATGGACAAAGAGAGCCATTAGTTGAATACAAAAAGGAGGGTCTTCGGTTATTTAGAGAAATGGAATTTAATTTTATCGAAAAAGTTAGTTCTTTGGTTGGTACCATAAATGTAGAGAGTAGGGAAAGAGAAAGGAGTGACGAACAGGATAAAATAGAATCAAAACCAGAATTAATCTTAAGCTCATCAGAGGGGGGAAGTACCCTGGGGACAATTAGAAAAACCGAAAAAAAGATAGGCCGAAATGATCCTTGCCCATGTGGTTCTGGTAAAAAATACAAGCATTGCTGTGGAAAAAACGCGTAATTTGTTTACTTAAAAAATATTTTTCTTTTACAAAAACGCTTATTTATCAATTGTTTTTTAGCCACAATAGTTATTTTTGTCAAAAAGCAGGAAAAAGCCTTATTTTAAGCCTTTATACAACATTAAATAATATATCTTGTCAATCTGTGTTTAATAAAAAACCCTTATTCTACAAGGGTTTTTTATTTTAATAATTTAGTAAAATTATTAAAAATCATTGACTTTTATACTTCTTTATGTTAGCATTTATGGGTCCCATTATTATTATATTTATATAGTGATATAGGGGCTTTTAGTTTTAATCCAATTTGTTTTCAGGGTTAAGATTAAACCATCTTAAGATGGCGTTGGTGAATCGAAATCACCAATTATGCATACACAAAAGATATTTAAGGTGTTGCAGTCATTTATCTTAATTCCAATGATAGCGATCGCTTCACCGCTTACTAATCAAGCGGACTTGGAAAAACCAACTGCAGACATCGTTTCAATCTCGAGTGAAAGTTCTGTGATAACAACACAAGAAGATGAATCTCGTGAAAAGGCCGAAGCAATAGATAATTATTTTGCTTCAAAAGGCGCTCCTCTTTCAGGTTACGGAATTAAATTCGTCAAAGAGGCAGAAAAAAATGACTTAGACTGGAGACTTTTACCAGCTATAGCCATGAGGGAATCAACTGGAGGGAAGTTTGCTTGCAAAAGCGTCAACGCTCCCAATAATAGTTTTGGTTGGTATTCTTGTAAAAAGGGATTTGATTCAGTAGAAGAGTCGATTGAATATATATCTAAAACAATAAGTGGTAATAATGAAAAAGCTACCTCTTATAATAAAGATATGACTACTGAACAGATTCTAAAGACATACAACCCAGACTCAATTGTTCCCGGATACTCAAAACAAGTAATTAAAATAATGGACTCTATTGGTTCATTAAATGAAAAAATTTAATAGTTAAGCAAAACACCCCGCCTGGGGTGTTTTGCTTTTTTATATAGCCTTAACAGCTTCAATGCTCAGGCTTTTTTCGCCGTTTCTTTCGGTAACTTTTCCTTTCATAGCAATAACATTATTAGCAACTAAGACATCTCTATAATTTTCATAAATTTTACTAAAGGCTACGGCCTCAATGTTTCCAGAGCAGTCAGATAATTTTATGAAAGACATAACACTGTTGTTTTTAGTTGTAAAAGTTTTAATTTCATCTATGACCGCGGCGACAGTTACAACTTGATTAGATTTACATTTACTTTTAATGTCTTTAATAAGAGTGCCGTGTTTTTCAATTTTGTCTTTGTATTCGTCAAGTGGATGCCCAGAAATATACAAACCGAGAAGTTCTTTTTCCCAAGCCAATTTATCCCTTTTACTTATTGGTTCTTGTGGTAATAGAGATAAGGTAGCTGAGACCCCTCCAATTTCTCCAAACAGAGAATCTTGATTGATTGAATCTCTAGTTTCTTTATTAAAAGACAAAAGAGTTTCTAAGTTTCCAATAATTATATTTCTTTCAGCAAGTTCATCCATAGCGCCAGACTTAGCCAAGGCCTCAATAGATTTTTTATTTAAGTTTTTGTGATTTATCCTTTCAAGGAAGTCAGCTAATGATTTAAATTTTCCTCGGGCTTTTCTCTCAGCAATAATGGCATCGGCTATATCTTTACCAAGATTTTTTATCGTATATAAACCAAAGCGAATATCTTTTTTTCCATCTTGTCCGTCAATAATTGTGAAGTCGCCAAAGCTCTCATTTATATTAGGAGGCAAAACTTCTATGTTCATTCGGGCACATTCTCTAACGATTTCGGCAATTTTCTCAACATCGCCAGATTCTGAAGTTAGGATGGCCGTCATGTATTCAACGGGGAAGTTAGCTTTCATATAAGCAGTTTGATAAGCCACTAATCCATAGCTGGCAGCGTGAGCTTTATTGAATCCGTATCCTTGAAATGGTTCAAATAATTTCCAAATATCCTCGGCCTGTTTTTCGGTTAAATTACCATGGGTCTGACAACCCTCCACAAATTTGATATGTTGTTTGGCCATTTCAGCTGGTATTTTTTTACCTACAGCTTTTCTAAACTTATCAACTTCACCCCAAGAATAACCGGCTACTTCTATGGCGGTCATTAAGAGGTCGTCTTGATAAACTAAAACTCCGAATGTTGTATCTAAGAAATTTTTCATCTTAGGGTGCATATAGGTGATCGGTTTTTTGCCGTGTTTTCTCGCAATGTATTCATTAATGTTTTCCATTGGCCCCGGACGATAGAGAGCGACCATAACATTTATGTCGTGGATTGTTGAAACCTTAAGTTCCTTCAAGTAATGTGTCATACCTGTTCCGTTTAGCTGGAAAAGTCCTATCGTCTCTCCTTTTGATAATAGAGAAAAAGTTTTTTTGTCATCAAGCGGAATCTTAATAATATCAATGTCTTTGTCCTGTACTTTCTTAACTAATTTTACAGCTAGAGCTAAAATGGCTAAGTTTCTAATTCCCAAGAAATCAAACTTAGGCAAGCCCGCATCCTCAATACTATACATATCGTATTGGGTAATAATATGACCACCTTTTGGATCATATTGGACAGGTGTAAATTCCTCTAATGGTTTAGGAGCAATGACAACTCCGGCCGCGTGGACAGAAATATGACGAACGCAACCCTCTAATTTCATGGCCAGGTCTATTATTTTTTTAGTGTCTGGTTCTTTATTGTAGGCCTCTTTTAGTTCAGGGACCAATTCCATTGCTTTCTTGATGGTCATTGGGGCACCTTGCGAACCGAGTGGTATCATTGAGGAAATTCTATCTCCTGTAGCATATGGATAACCAAGAGCCCGAGCCACATCACGAACAGAACCCTTAGCCATCATTGTCCCAAAGGTTCCAATTTGGGCAACTTTATCTTCGCCATATTTTTCTTTAGCATAAGCAATAACTTCATCGCGACGATTATCGGCATAGTCCATATCAATATCAGGCAACGATGGTCTTTCTGGATTTAGAAATCTTTCAAAGGGGAGTTTGTATGAAATTGGATCAACATTGGTAATGCCGAGTAGGTAAGTAGTCAACGAACCAGCAACTGAACCTCTAACATTTGTATAAATGCCATTTTCTCTAGCGAAGCGAAGAAGATCGCCGACGACTAAGAAATATGTAGGGTAGCCTTTTTGTTTTATAATACCAAGTTCATATTCTAGGCGATCGGTGTATTCTTTTGTCTTTTCTAGGCTTCTAAAATTAAACCCCTCATATGTTTGCTCTCTTAGCATTTCATCGGGAGTCTTACCTTCTTCAATTGGAAAATCTGGGAAATAAGCTTTACCTAATTCTAAGTCATAATTTTCACATAGATCTGCTACCATTTTTGTATTTTTGACAACTTCGGGACAATCTCTGAAAAGTTCTAAGGCTTTTTCTTCATCTATTAAAGAAAAATCGTCATCAGAAAATTCTAATTTTGTTCCTTCTTTAGAATCTGAGCCACTAGTATTAACGGCAAGTAAGGTGTTATGAGCAGTGTGATCTTCTTGACATAAATAGTGAGAATCATGACCAGCTACAACTGGGATTTTAAGTTCTTTACCCAAGTCTAAAATCCCATCCCTGATCTTTTTATCGCCTTCAATTTTAGGATGAGAATGAACTTCTAAAAAATAATTTTCTTTCCCAAAAATATCTTGATGTTCTTTTATTAAAGCTCTGGCCTTGTCTAAATTATCTGCCATAACTGCTCG
>DAOSXI010000001.1:0-2438 GCA_035380385.1 Minisyncoccota bacterium | reverse complement strand
TCTGCTTTTTGGCATTCTTTATAAAATTCAATAGCCCCATACATATTGCCGTGGTCGGTTAAGGCTAAAGCGCTCATACCATTTTTCTTGGCAGTTTTCACTAGGTCTGGAACTTTAGATAAGCCATCTAAAAGGGAATAATGGGAATGGGTGTGGAGATGTATAAAGTTAGAGTTTAATTCGGCTTCCATTTTTTAAGTATAACAAATAAGTAAAGTTTGCTCTATCTAGACTAAAGAGTTTTTTTATTTTGCAATTTTAGAACAAAGATAAATACTATATAATGTAAGATGATGGAAAAGATTAAATACATAGTGGGGATAGATGAGGTTGGACGAGGGCCAATAGCCGGACCGGTAGCTGTTTCAGCTTTTTTGCTTTTAGCTAAAGAGAGTGAAAATTTAATTGCGAAATTCAAAGAAGAGACGGAGCTACCAATTAGAGATTCAAAAAAGCTAACTAAAAAACAAAGACAAAAGTGGTTTGACTATTTAAAAAAAGCAAAAGTTGATGGGGTGTGTGATTTTGTTGTCAGCTTGGTCTCAAGTGAGATGATTGATAAGTTTGGCATTGTTCCGTCTATTAGAAAAGCACTAGATAATTCTTTGGAAAAAATAACAAAAGATAAAAATATAAATCAGGTCTTAATTTATTTAGATGGGGGACTTATTGCAGAAGAAAAATATTTACATCAAGAAACTTTAATAAAAGGCGATGAATTAATACCAGTGATTTCTTTGGCTTCAATTGTGGCCAAGGTCTCGAGAGATAAAGTGATGGGGGAGTATGCTAAAAATTATAAACAGTATGGTTTTGAAAACAATGTAGGCTATGGGACTCGGACCCACTATGAAGCAATTAAAAAATACGGTATTACTAAAATTCATCGCAAGTCCTTTTTGAAAAAATAATTTATATTAGAAAAATAACTTCCACAAAAGAGTACCTTATTTTTTCAAAAATCATCTTTACCGACCCAAACCCATGGGTTTGGGTCGGTAAAGATTTGCTCAGTCTTAAAATAAAATAAACCGCCACATGTGTGTACACATTACCTAGAGGGCTTGACAAAATGGCTTTATATGTGATATAATCTTCGCATGCTTAATAAGAATTTAAAAAACTTAATAATCCTTGGAACCGTATTGTTTTCAATACTTATTGCCGGAAAAGCTATGGCTGCTACAAATAATCCTTATTCTTATCCTTATTCTTACGATTCCTCATACCAGTATTTTCAGTATCCTGGTTATTCGCCAGAGCCAGTAAAGAAAGAAATTAAGACTGAAGAAGGAAATACTATTATCAATAATTATTATTACTATACAGATGGATCTAATGTTCCTGTCCGAGATGTTGTAAATACTAATACCAACGGCTATTTAACTAACAACAGAAATACAACCAATAATCATCTTTCCGAATATCCAGTTTACGCCTATAATCAAGCTCAAGGAGTTTATCCAAATTATATGGCCGCTTCAGCTTTTGGGGCCTATGATAACGGGAATAATTACACAAGAAATAATAGTTATGGATTTTTACCAAATACTTTTGGACAATGGATTTTGACGATAATCTTAATTTTAGGAATAATCGTTGTTTACCGAGTTATAATGCGTCAATTCAAAAAAGAAAAAATCGCTTAATATACCCTGAAAAAAGCAAAACCCCAAGCATTTGGGGTTTTGCTTTTTTTGAATATTTTTGGTATTATATCTTTGCTGTTTTAAAAACAAAATAGCAGAGATAATATTCCCCGGTAGCTCAGCGGTAGAGCAGAGAGCTGTTAACTCTAAGGTCGTAGGTTCGATCCCTACCCGGGGAGCAAAAAGATTAAAACCCAAAAGGGTTTTTCTTTTTGCTCCCCGGAGAAAGAGAACTTCTTCTCTTTCGTGTAGGCCTTCGGCTCTGAGAGCTCAGGCTCGATGAGGATCGAACGACGGAGCATCATTTTGTTAGCAAACAAAATGAGTGAGTCGGTGCCTAGACCAAAATTTTTCGACGGAAAAATTTTGAGTCGATGGAGATAAGTGTACTCGCGTCCCTACCCGGGGAGCCAAATAGAAAACCCCTCGAAAGAGGGTTTTCTACTCCGAAAAATGGTGGCTGACCCCAATATCTATTTTAAAGACTATTGATTATATAATACCGTGAAGAAATTTGGATTAGAACAGACATTAAGAATGGTGGGAAGGCCAAAGAATAGTGGCTGACCCCAATTATCAAGATTTTAGATGGTTTGACGATTATGTAATGGAATCAGAAAAGAAAGTTTTAAAAGAAAACAATTGTGAAGAAAAACAAATTTTAATTGATTTAAAAAATAACCCCAAGCAACTTCTTTCTGTTATTGAATTATTTTAATGCCAAATTCTGAGCCTCGATTCCACAAGATCCCAGATAAAAATCTAGGTTTCGTATTTCACTACCTATAC